>CAVIVH010000021.1:0-9488 GCA_963646185.1 bacterium
CGTTCCTGAACTGCTGGTGGTCACAAGCCATAAAAACATAGACAGGGTCAAGTTCGTGTTCGGCGAGGAAGTCCAGATGCATTTCGAGGACTGGACCGAGGGCGAGGAGAGCCTCATATTCAAGCGCCTTTCCGTGACCAATTCCAAACTCACCGGAAGAAAGGTCAAGTCGCTCAATTTCAGAGTGCTGTATGGAGTGTCCGTGACCAGGGTCGTCAGAGCGGGTCTCGAGCTTGTCGCCACAGGCGAGCTTACTCTCCAGCTCGGTGACGTGATCCAGGTGGTCGGCCCCGAAAAGGGCATAGATGAGGTGGCAAGGACCGTGGGCAACAAGATTTCCGTCCTCAACAAGCCCAACATGATTCCCATCTTCGCCGGAATAGTGTTCGGTGTCCTTCTCGGCTGCATTCCAATCGCAATTCCCGGACTGCCCCAGCCCGTCAAGCTCGGCCTTGCCGGCGGTCCGCTCATCGTGGCCATTCTCATAGGCTGCTTCGGTCCCCGTCTGGGCATCACTACCTATACCACCATGAGCGCCAACATGATGCTCCGCGAAGTGGGCATATCCATATTCATGGCCGCCGTGGGTCTCGGCGCAGGCCGCAACTTTGTCGCGTCCCTCCTCGGAGGCGGATGGTGGTGGATCCTCTACGGAGCCATAATCACCATAATCCCGGTGCTGACCATCGGACTGCTCGGCAGATATGTGTTCAAGCTGAACTTCTACCAGATCTGCGGTCTGGTTTCCGGAGGCACCACAGACCCTGCCGTCCTGGCATTCGCCCAGAACGCCTATGGAACGGACTACACTTCCGTGAACTACGCCACCGTCTATCCTCTCACCATGTTCCTGAGAGTGCTCATGGCCCAGATACTCGTGCTTATAGCCTTGGCATAACCGCATCGGGATGATAGAGAAAGTAATCGAGACAGTAAAGGAAGCCTCCGGACTCATGACGTCCGGAGGCTTCGAGATAAAGGAGAAGGACGGAATCGCCAACGTGGTGACCTCTTCGGACCTGGCTGTGCAGGAGTTCCTTGTGGACAGGCTCGCGAAGCTGCTCCCCGGTTCGGGATTCCTCTGCGAGGAGGAGGACGTCAACGACCTGGACGAAGAATATGTCTGGATTGTCGATCCCATAGACGGGACCCAGAACTATAGCCGCGGGATTCCGGAATGCTGCATTTCGGTGGCCCTGGCCCACAGGTCAGAAGTCGTGCTGGGCGTGGTCTATTCTCCCGGCAGGGGCTATCTTTTCTCCGCCGAGAAGGGCAGGGGCGCGTTCCTGAACGGGAGAAGCATCCATGTCTCCTCCCGCAGTTTCGAGAACAGTCTTCTGTTCACGGCAGCCAGCACCTACCATAAGGAATGGGCCGACAGCTGCTTCGAGATAATCCGCGACATCTATTCCGGATGCAACGACCTCAGGCGCAACGGTTCGGCGGCCCTGGAAATCTGCCTCATGGCGGCCGGGTTCGTGGAACTCTATTTCGAGATGCGGCTCATGCCCTGGGACTATGCGGCGGCCTCCCTCGTGCTGCACGAGGCCGGCGGCTTCTTCTGCGACTTCGACGGCAGTCATCCCTCCCTGCTCAAGGG
Source organism: bacterium (assembly GCA_963646185.1). Taxonomy (GTDB): domain Bacteria; phylum Bacteroidota; class Bacteroidia; order Bacteroidales; family UBA932; genus Cryptobacteroides. Next base: position 1,601 of record CAVIVH010000021.1, read on the forward strand.
GGACATGTTCCTCGCGGCCAACAGCCGCTCCTCGCTTGAGCGCATATCGGCGGCCGTGCACCGTCACATGGACAGTCTGCCTTATTGACATTAAAAATACAGCCACATGACCGAAATCATCACCTCCGTCAGCGACGCCCTCTGGGCCTATATCCTGATCGCCGTGCTTCTGGGCACTGCGCTCTGGTTCACGATCAGGACCAAAGGAGTCCAGTTCAGAATGATAGGGGAGATGTTCCGTCTGCTGGGAGAATCGACCTCCAAACACGACTCCGGGACCAAGCATGTCTCATCCTTCCAGGCGTTTGCGGTCTCCGTGGCGACTAGGGTGGGCACCGGCAACCTGGCCGGAGTGGCCACGGCCATAGCTGTCGGCGGCCCCGGCGCGGTGTTCTGGATGTGGGTGGTGGCTCTGCTCGATTCCTCCACGGCCTTCGTGGAGTCCACCCTCGCGCAGCTCTTCAAGAAGAAATCCAGGGACTCCTACATCGGCGGTCCGGCCTATTATATCTTGCAGGGACTGAAGAAGCCGTGGATGTCCGCGCTCTTCGCCATACTGATATCCCTCACCTTCGGCCTGTCCTACAACTCCATCCAGAGCAACACCGTCTGCAGCGCGCTGGACGTGGCCTTCGGACTTGACCCGAGAATCGTCGGCATAGGCCTGGCAGTCATATCGCTCGCGGTGGTCTTCGGCGGCATACAGCGAATCGCCAAGGTCAGCAGCATACTGGTGCCCATAATGGCGCTGGGCTATCTTGTGCTTGCGGTCTATGTGATAGCCACCCGCGCGGGCATGATTCCCGACGTGTTCCGTCTCATATTTGAGAACGCATTCGGAATCAGACAGATAGCCGGCGGCGGCATCGGCGCCACCATCATGAACGGCGTCAAGCGCGGCCTGTTCTCCAACGAGGCCGGCGAAGGCTCCGCCCCCAACGTGGCCGCCACTGCCAGCACCAGCCATCCCGTGAAACAGGGCCTGATCCAGGCTCTCGGAGTGTTCACGGACACGCTTCTGGTCTGTAGCTGCACAGCCTTCATCATCCTCTTCAGCGGACTTGACACCACTTCCGGCCTGAACGGCATCGCCCTCACACAGGCATCTCTCGAGGCCGAAATCGGGCCTTTCGGAAAATACTTCGTCGCCGCGGCCATATTCCTCTTCGCCTACAGCAGCATAATCGGCAACTATTACTATGGCGAGGTGAACATCCGCTTCCTGACCAAAAAGAAATATGTCCTCACCATATACCGCATCTTCTCGGGCGGAGTCGTCGTCGTTTTCGGCGCATTCGCCAGCCTGGACCTGGTCTGGAGCATCGGAGACCTGTTCATGGCTCTGATCACGGCCTGCAACCTGGTGGCCATATCCCTCCTGAGCGGCTATGCCTTCCGTCTGCTGGAAGACTACTGCTCCCAGAAGAAGGCGGGAATCAGGGAGCCGGTCTTCCACCGTTCCCTTTTCCCGAATCTGCATCTCGACTGCTGGGAGTAGCGGCTCCGGAATTCCGCTCCGGACAATCGTCTAAACCTCTTAACAGGGACTACTAAAATTTTTAAAGAAAAATTATTAAAAATCAAAACTGCTTGCTATCTTAGCGTTTCGGAAGATTCGTTTTAGACATTGGAAAAGCATAGTTTTATATTTAACGGGCCTTTTGAGTTCGAAGCGGGCGGGGTCCTGCCCTCTCTTGAGCTCGTCTATCATTGCTCGGAGGGAGGCGTCCGCGGACGCAAGGTGATCTGGATATGCCATGCCCTCACGGCCAATTCCGACCCGTCGGACTGGTGGCCGCAGCTCGTCGGCCCCGGCAAACTCATAGACACAGAGAAATATTTCGTCATATGCGGCAACATGCTTGCTTCGAGCTATGGTTCCTCAAGCCCCGCAAGCGTGAATCCGGCTACCGGAAAACCCTTTTATTTTGATTTCCCCAAAGTCACCGTCAGGGACATAGTCCGCGCTCTGGACATAGTGCGCAGACATGCCGGCGTGGACAGGATTGACCTTATGGTCGGAGCCAGCATAGGCGGCTTCCAGGCCATAGAATATTGCGTCATGTATCCCGAAGTGGTCCGCAGGGCCGCGTTCATGGCCACCCTTGCCAGGATCACCCCCTGGCTTACGGCCTTCGAAGAGTCCCAGAGGCTGGCGCTGGAGGCCGATTCCACTTTCCGCAAGTGCGAAAGCCTGGAAGGCGGCAAGGCCGGGCTCAAGTGCGCCCGCTCCATCGCGCTGCTTTCCTACCGCAGCGAGGACGGATACAACCGCAAGCAGTTCGAGGCCGATGACGACACGCTTTTCGCATGCCGCGCCGCTTCCTACCAGCAGCATCAGGGCGACAAGCTGACCGCCCGTTTCGACGCCTATTCCTACTGGTATCTTTCCTATGCGCTGGACAGCCACAACACCGGACGCGGCAGGGGAGGCCTCAGGGCCGCTCTTTCTACGATCAAGGCCCGGACCGTGGTGGTGTCCATAGACTCCGACGTGATTTTCCCGCCCTATGAGATGGAGGAGATGGCGGACATGATTCCCGGCGCGGACTGCCGGATGATAAGCTCCCATTACGGTCATGACGGATTTTTGCTTGAATACGACCAGATTACGGAGATTCTCGCACCAATTTTGAAAGACATAGACAACGATAATTAAAAACCGCGTTCCGCATCCGCGGAACCGAACACAGAGACAGAATATATGCAGGTACTGAAATTCGGAGGCACATCCGTGGCTGACGCCGCGAGCATGTCCCAGTGCGCCGACATCATAGCCGCCGCAGTGGCCAGGGACAACTCAATAGTCGTGGTTTCGGCCATAGCGGGGTTCACCGACGCACTGATCAAGATAGGAAAACTTGCCTCGGAGAAAGACGAGTCCTACAAAGACATACTCGAGGACTACCGTGAGAGGCACCACAGGATAATAGAGACCCTTCTGCCCATAGAGAAGCATGAGGAGTCCCTCGAGGCGTGCGACGAGGTCTTCGGATATCTCGGCAGCATCGCCCACGGAGTCTGCCTGCTCGGAGAGCTGAGCAAGACCAGCCTGGACGCCATCCAGGGCTGCGGCGAGCTTCTTTCCAGCCGCATTCTCGCCACCAAGATGGCTTCGGTGGGCATTCCCACCAAGTGGGTGGACAGCAGGGAAATCATCCGCACAGTAGAAGAAGGCGGCAAGAGCGTGGTGGATTTCAAGACCACCTATGCCAATGTGGAGAAGATGATCGAGGACAATCCCATCAAGACCCTGTTCGTGGCTCCGGGCTTCATCGGTTCCGACGCCAAGGGCAGGATGGTGACTCTCGGCCGCGGCGGCTCGGACTATTCGGCCTCCCTCTATGCCGTCGGCAGCAAGGCCAGGGCTCTCGAGACCTGGAAGGACGTGCCCGGAATGATGACCGCCGACCCCAAGATCGTCCCTTCGGCCACCCTGATAAAGCACATCTCCTACAGGGCCGCCCTGGAGCTGTCCCATTTCGGAGCCAAGGTCATCTATCCCCCGACCATACAGCCTGTCGTCAAGGAGCGTATCCCGATCTATGTGAAATGCACCTTCGACCCCGCCGGAGAAGGCACGGTCATAGAGCAGAACCCGCCCAGGAATTCCAACAACATCATAGGCATATCCAATTCCGACAACATCGCCCTCCTCTCGCTTGAGGGCAGCGGCATGGTCGGAGGCACCGGATTCTCCTATAGGCTCTTCCAGACCCTCAGCGAGAACGACATCAGCATCATACTCATCACCCAGGCATCTTCGGTGAACACCATGTGCGTGGCCGTCTCCGAGAAGGACGCCGCCAAGGCCAAGGAGGCCGTGGACAGATGCTTCGCCTATGAGATTTCCCTCGGCAAGCTCAACTCCCTTAAGGTGGAGACCGGCTATTCCATAGTCTGCCTCGTGGGCAACGACATGCTGGGCCATGAGGGAACCACCGGCAGGATGATGGCCGCCCTCGGCAGAAGGAGCGTGGCCGTGAGAGCCGTCGCCCAGGGCTCCACCGAGAGGAACATATCGGTGATAGTGTCCTCCGACGAGGTCCGTCCCGCCATAAAGTATATCCACAACGAGTTCTTCGAGAAGTCCAGATACAAGGATGTCAATCTGTTCATAGCCGGCTACGGCACCGTGGGCCAGGCCTTCCTGGATATCCTCGCCAAGAATCGCGACGCCATCGCCGAGCGCACCGGAAAGAAGCTTCATCTTGCGGGCCTTTCCAACAGCCGCAAGTATATCTTCAACAAGGAGGGGCTGAGCCTCAAGGATATAGACGCCCAGCTGGCAGCCGGAAAGAGCGCCGCCGACGAGGCCTTCTTCGAGGTCCTCTCCGAGACGGCCCTGCAGAATTCGGTGTTCGTGGACTGCACCGCCAGCTCGGACATCTCCTACAAGTACATCAACCTTTTCGAGAACGGCTATTCCGTGGTCGCCAGCAACAAGATCACCTTCGCCGCCCCCTACAGGCAGTATAAGGCTCTCAAGACGGCCGCAGTGGCCAACGGAGTGTCTCTCAGATATGAGACCACCGTGGGCGCCGCGCTGCCCATCCTCGAGTCCATCTCCAGGAGCGTGAACTCCGGCGACGGAATCTCCAGGATTGAGGCCGTGCTTTCCGGCACGCTGAACTACATCTTCTCCACCTATCGCGGCGGAGAGGACGGGAAGACCTTCTGCGACGTGGTGCGACATGCCCAGGAGGCCGGATATTCCGAGCCCGACCCGAGGCTGGACCTCAGCGGACGCGACGTTCTGAGGAAGCTGCTGATAATCAGCCGCGAAGCCGGTGCGGCCATAGACGAGGCCGATGTGGACATAGACCCTGTGCTCGGTCCCGAGTTCTTCAAGGGCAAGGTCCCCGAGTTCTTCGGGAAGCTCGCCGCTTCGGAGGAGAAGTTCGCCGCTTCCTATCATGAGGCCGCTTCCAAGGGCTTGAGACAGAGATTCATCGCTTCCCTCGTGAAGACCCCGGACGGCTATAGAGCTTCCATGGGCCTCAAGTCCATAGGTCCCGAACATCCCCTGTTCAACCTGGAGGGTACCAACAATTCCGCCATCATCACCACCGACTTCTATCCGTCCCCGCTCGTTGTGCAGGGCGCCGGCGCCGGTGCCTATCAGACGGCCAGCGGCGTGCTGAACGACATCCTGATGTAGTGCGGGCATATTATGCAAGAGAAATATTTGAGGTAGTAATAAGACAGTAAAATGAAAGTAGCAGTAGTTGGAGTGACCGGCCTGGTGGGTACCAGGATGATGGAGGTCCTCGCGGAAAGGCATTTTCCGGTCAGCGAATTTTATCCGGTCGCCTCTGAGCGTTCGGTTGGCAAGAAAGTCACATTTGACGGAAAGGAATATACGGTCATGAGCGCCGACGACGCCATAGCCGCCCGTCCCGACCTGGCCATATTCTCGGCCGGAGCCGGTGCTTCCAGGGAGCTGGCCCCGAAGTTCGCCGCAGTGGGCTGCCGCGTGGTGGACAACTCCTCCTGCTGGAGACAGGACCCCACCAAGAAGCTGGTGGTCCCCGAAGTCAACGGGGATGTCCTCTCGGCAGGCGACTACATAATCGCCAACCCCAACTGTTCCACGATCCAGATGCTTCTCCCCGTGGCGCCTCTCCACAGGCTCTATGGAGTGAAGAGGATAGTGGTCTCAACCTATCAGTCCGTCACCGGCGCCGGCAGCAAGGCCGTTTACCAGATGGAGCAGGAAAGGGGCGGAAAGAAGTGGGGCGAATACAAGGCCAAGTTTCCCCATCCGATCGATGAGAACATAATTCCCCACATCGACGTGTTCCTGGAGAACGGCTACACCAAGGAGGAGGAGAAGATGGTCAACGAGACCCACAAGATTCTCAACGACCAGAGCGTGGCCGTGAGCCCCACCTGCGCGCGCGTTCCCGTGCTCGGAGGCCATTCCGAGTCTGTCAACCTCGAGTTCGATAAGGAGTTCGGCTCGCTCGACGAGATCAGGTCGGTCTGGAAAAACACTTCCGGAGTGACCGTGCAGGACGACCCCGCCAATAACGTGTATCCCATGCCCATCAATGCGCTCGGCAAGGACGATGTGTTTGTGGGCCGCCTGAGGAGGGACACCACCCTCAAGTCCGGCATCAATTTCTGGTGCGTTTCCGACAATATCCGCAAGGGTGCCGCCACCAACGCCGTGCAGATAGCGGAGGTCCTGATTGACAAGGGCATACTCCCGAGGTATTAGAAAATTATAAAATTCTCGCAATATGAAAAGAATCACAATCAGGGACGTCGCGAGGGAGGCCGGAGTGTCTGTCACTCTCGTGTCTTTCGTGATGAACGCAAGACGCGGTCCGGACGGGAAGCTTGACTGCCCCGTCAACCACAACACCGCCCAGAGGGTGCTCGAGGTCGCCAGCCGGCTCGGCTACAGGAGAAACTACGCCGCCGCTTCGTTGAGAAGCGGAAGGTCGCACACCATCGCCGTAATCCCCAACGACATTTCCAACAAGTTCTTCGCAGGCATTTCCCGCTGCATCGAGGAGGAGGCCAACAAGGCAGGATACACGGTGTTCTTCGCGAGTTCCGAGGAGAGCCCGGATAAGCTGGCCGGCGTCGTGGACGCAGTGCTTGCCCACAATGTGGACGGACTCATCGTGGCTCCCTGCACCAACGGAGAGTCAGCCCTCTCCCATGCCACCGACGCCAAGATCCCGGTTGTGCTGCTTGACCGTGACATCGAGAACATAGACTTTGTGGGCAAAGTGCTTCTCGACGACGTGGCCGCCGGCCACATGGCCACCCAGACCATGATCGACAACGGCTACAAGAAGGTCGAGATGATTTCCTACACTCTCGGCATCTCCAGCTTCTCCGAAAGAGAGAACGGCTATCGCAAGGCGATGATGGACAATGACCTCTATGACGGCGTCAAGGTCCATTACACGACCTATGGAACCGCTTCCGAGGATGTGGAGAAGATTGTGAAGGACGCGGTGTCCAGAGGCGTCCAGGGCCTGTTTCTGCCGACCTATTCCCTTTCGGCGCAGGTGCTCGCCGCCATGAAGAAGCTCGGACTCAGGACCCCTCAGGACCTGGCCATCGTGGGCTTCGATGAGAGCGACATCTACAGCCTCTACTCGACCACCGTCTCCCACATCGTGCAGCCTCTGCGCGAGCTCGGTGAAAAGTCTGTGAGTCTGCTGCTCGACATGATAGGCGGCGCGGCTCCCCAGAAGATCGTCCTCAAGCCTTCGCTTGAGCTGGGCGGTTCCACTGAAATGATAAACAAGTAAAAGAAAAGATTATGGCAAACGATATCAGAATCCTCAATCACGCGGCTGACAATATCCGCATACTCGCCGCCTCCATGGTCGAAAAGGCTAAGTCCGGACATCCCGGCGGAGCCATGGGCGGAGCCGATTTCATCAATGTGCTCTATTCCGAGTTCCTTCGCTATGACCCTGAAAATCCCGAATGGGAGGGACGCGACCGCTTCTTCCTGGATCCCGGCCATATGGCCCCCATGCTCTATGCCCAGCTGTCGCTGACCGGCAAGTTCTCCATCGACGAGCTCAAGATGCTCCGCCAGTGGGGATCCCCGACCCACGGACACCCCGAGCTCAATGTCGCCCGTGGAATCGAGAACACCTCCGGCCCTCTTGGACAGGGACATGTGTTTGCAGTGGGAGCCGCCATCGCCGCCAAGTTCCTGGCCGCAAGGACCGGCAACCCCACCTTCTCCGAGGAGACGGTGTATGCCTATATTTCCGACGGAGGAGTGCAGGAGGAGATTTCCCAGGGCGCCGGCCGTCTGGCCGGAAAGCTGGGTCTGGACAATCTTGTGATGTTCTATGACTCCAATGACATCCAGCTCTCCACCGAGTGCGACGCCGTGACCGGCGAGGAC
>CAVIVH010000021.1:9498-11240 GCA_963646185.1 bacterium
CGCCATGAAGTACCGCGCATGGGGCTGGAAGACCATAGAGATAAACGGCAACGACGCTTCCGCCATCCGCGCCGCCCTCAACGAGGCCAAGGCCGAAAAGGAGCGTCCCACCCTTATCATCGGCAAGACCGTGATGGGCAAGGGCGCCGTCAAGGCCGACGGCTCGTCCTATGAGCACAACTGCAAGACCCACGGCTCTCCGCTCGGAGACGGGGCCTATGCCAACACCATAAAGAATCTCGGCGGCGACCCTGAGAACCCCTTCGTGATCTTCGACGACGTGAAGGCTCTCTATTCCGCCCGCCGCGCGGAGCTTTCGGGCATATGCGCTGAGAGGCATGCCGAGGAGAAGAAATGGGCCGAGGCCAATCCCGAGAAGGCCGCCAAACTCAAGGTGTGGCTTTCCGGAGAGGCTCCCAAGGTGGACTGGAGCAAGGTGGCGCAGAAGGAAAACGACGCCACCAGAAGCGCTTCCGCCACGGTTCTCGGAGTGCTCGCCGAGCAGGTTGAGAACATGGTCTGCTCTTCGGCCGACCTGTCCAATTCCGACAAGACCGACGGCTTCCTCAAGAAGACCCACGCATTCGTCAAGGGCGACTTCAGCGGTGCCTTCCTCCAGGCCGGCGTGTCCGAGCTCACGATGGCCTGCTGCTGCATAGGCATGGCCCTGCACGGCGGCGTCATCCCCGCCTGTGCGACCTTCTTCGTGTTCTCTGACTATATGAAGCCCGCCATCCGCATGGCCGCTCTCATGAAGCTCCCCGTGAAGTTCATCTGGACCCATGACGCATTCCGCGTGGGTGAGGACGGACCCACTCATGAGCCTGTGGAGCAGGAGGCTCAGATCCGCCTCATGGAGAAGCTCAAGACCCACGACGGACATAATGCAATGCTCGTCCTGCGTCCCGCCGACTCCTACGAGACCACAGTCTGCTGGAAGATGGCCATGGAGAACACCCAGTCTCCCACCGGACTCATCTTCTCCCGCCAGAACATCGTGACCCTTCCCGCCGGAACCGACTATGAAATGGCCGCCAGGGGCGCCTATGTGGTCGCCGGTGCCGACAGCGATCCCGATGTGGTGATGGTCGCTTCCGGTTCCGAGGTGTCCACCCTTGCCGCCGGCGCAGAGCTTCTCCGCCGCGACGGAATCCGCGTGAGAGTGGTGAGCGTTCCTTCCGAGGGTCTCTTCCGCTGCCAGAGCAGAGAGTATCAGGAGTCTGTCCTGCCCGCCGGCAAGAAGGTGTTCGGCCTCACCGCCGGACTGCCCTGCACGCTTGAAGGCCTTGTGGGCCCCTGCGGAAAGGTGTTCGGCCTGGAGACTTTCGGATATTCGGCTCCCTACAAGGTGCTTGACGAGAAGCTCGGTTTCACCGCCGAGAACGTCTATAACCAGGTGAAGTTGATGTTTTGACGGAAACTGAAATCATATCTCTGATAGGGGAGGGCGGCTTCGAGAAGGCTTTCGGCGCAATCGTAGATGGCTACAGCGAGAAACTTTACTGGCATGTCCGCCACATGGTCGGGTCCCACGAGGATGCCGATGACCTCCTGCAGGAGATATTCATAAAAGTATGGACCGCGCTGCCCTCTTTCAAGGGGGAAGCGCGGCTTTATACTTGGCTCTGGAGGATAGCCACCAATGAATCTCTGAATTTTCTGCGCCGCCAGAGGCTCCGCTCGGCTCTCAGTTTCAGGAGTCTGTCGGCGGGCGATGACGTGTGCGCGCGGGATCCGTATTT
>CAVIVH010000021.1:11275-12179 GCA_963646185.1 bacterium
GTCCGCGCTTCCTCCCAAGCAGAAGGCCGTTTTTCTGATGAGGTATTTCAGCGAGATGAAGTATGAGGACATCTCCGAAATTCTCAAGACCTCGGTGGGTTCGCTGAAGGCGTCCTACCATATAGCCGAACAGAAAGTCAGGACCGAACTGCAAAAAAAATAAATTTTCTTTTTACTTTTGAGACGAACCGGTGTCTAATAAGTGTTTTTTAAAAGCGTTTTTTCAGAATTCAGATGACTGACGAAAGCAGAAATAATATCTATGGAGTGCCCCCGGGATATTTCGACTCCCTGCGGACCAGGCTCCGCCGCATCCCTGTCGAAGACGGGACCGAGGCGGAAGAGGTGACCGCGTGGACCCGGATCCGGCCGCTTGTGGCCCTTGCCGCCTCCATAGCCGTTCTTTTCGTCTGCGGCACCTTTGTCCTGAATTTTGCCACAAAGTCCGCCAGCCCGTCGTCGGGCGAGAGCGACTATATGGAATACGCCTATATGATCACGCCCAACACGGATCCCTATGCGATATACAGCGGGGCCCCGTCCGTAATTTCCGACGCGTCCACCACCAGCGAGGACGTGGTAAACTACCTGATAGAGACCGGAGTTTCGCTTGAGCAGATTTCTTATGCGAACCAGTATGATGAATAAGTGGGTTTCATGTCTTGTGGCGGTGTTTTCGGCATCGCTGCTTTTTTGCGCCACGCTGCCGGCCGCAGGACCGGGAGACGGCGATTCTTCGGGCAAGAACAAGGACAGGCAGGAGTGGTATGAGAAGATGATGGCCGAGAAGATTGCGTTCTTCACCGCCGAGATGGATCTCACGCCGGCCGAGGCCGAGAAGTTCTGGCCTGTCTACAATCAGCTGGAGCGGGAGCAGAGGGATTTGTTCCGCAAGGTCGGGGAC
>CAVIVH010000022.1:0-12118 GCA_963646185.1 bacterium
GCTTGAGGGTCTGGGGTATGCTGCTTATGGCGTCGATATCGGCGTCATAGAACGGCTGGCGGAGAATCTCGCCGCCATAGAAGAACTTGGCGTCGGGGTTGTATTTCAGGACCTCGGAATGGTCCCAGGCGGTTCTTCCGAGATAGTAGTGCACGGCGCGGAAGATCTTCACCTCCCTGGCGCAGGCCCTCTCCCATTTTTTCTGGATATAGAGCTTGTGCATGACCGGGCCGGGACGGAGCGGAGTCATTATGTACTCACGCATGGACACGGCCGGCGGCAGGAAGGCCTTGAAGTAGGGGTTCATTATGCCCTGGATGTGCAGGACCACGGGGATGTCGGTGTGCTCGGCGACAAGGCCATAGGAATGTTCCGACCCGAAGACCTGGATCACGTCGGGATGCCAGTCCCCGACTATCTCGGCATAGGCCTTGACCAGAGCCTGCTCCTGGGCCTCGTCGCCTCTGAGCATGGCGGTCAGACGGTCCGACTTGGTGCGGTTGAAACCGTCATGGATGGGGTAATAGGCCACGCCGTGCCGGTCCGCACGGCGCCATGTGACGGTGCGGCGGAAGGGGCTGTACTCCCCCGACTTGCGGAAGGCCTTGGCCGACAGCCTTTCCACGAAGGCCACGGCAAGCTCCACGGAGCCGCTGATTTCGGATTCGAGGGCGGACACCCAGCCCGTCCCGTTATATACGCTGCCACGCCCCGAATAGTTCGACGGGGTATTGGCTAACCAAAGAACTCGCATCACTCAAATTTTCCTTGTAAGGACATCCTGTCCATAGCCTCGCTCAGAGTCAGGCGCCTGTCCAGATCGACAAAATAATGATAGTGGCCGGAGAGTCTTTCCGGCGCCGGAGGCAGCTGCATGTAGTCTCCGTAGAAAGCCCTGAGGATGGCGTCATGGCCCGAAGGCATATTCACTTCCATATCCTCGAATTTCATCGGGACCGTCTCTCCGAAGCGGTCGCGGTCCATCGTCATCCCGCGGTAGTCGGAGCTGGTGCCATAGACGACCAGGGCTCCGCCCTTTCTCTGCGCGGCCAGGCTTTCATATTCCAGGAAGGCTTTCCTGAGGCTCTCGGTGCGGGGCCGGTACCATAGACCGTCCACGGCCGTCTTCACGGCACCTCTCAGGTCTCCTCCGGCCATTCTGCGCAGGAAGGTGCCGCGCGGATAGAAGCGCTGCGCTCTCTTGTACCTGTGGAATGCCGCCCGGTAGCGGAGCCTGAAGACCTCTGCGTCTCCGGCAGCCCCGGTCTCGTCCAGGGGGAACACGTCCAGAAACACGCCGAACACGCACGGATAGGTCTGTCTCTCCCATATCGTGGAAGAGCCGTCGCAGAACTTGAGATAGGGGAAGGGATAATCCTCCCCGTCCCCGGCAGTCCTGATGCCGACTATGTCATAGCCTTCCACCTTGATTTTCAGGAACTTCTCATAATCAGAGCGGGGCATGAACACGTCCACGTCGTCGTCCCAGGGGATGAAACCGCCGTGACGCACGGCGCCGATGGCGGAGCCGAAGGCCATCCACCACCGCAGGGAATTGTCCTCGCAGACCTTTTTGAAGGCCTTGAGGGTCTCGAGCAATATCGCCCGGTACTGTTCCGTTTCTGTCTGAGAAAGAACCATAAAGGGCAAATTTAACTTAAAAATTCCATTATCTCAAACGGGTGGCCATTTGTCCGATTTTTAACTAACTTTGTGTTTTGGCGCCTCGCAGAAGAGGCCCTGATTCCCTTGAAGACAGACAACAGACCCACCATATTCCTTTACACCGACGGGGCGGCGAGCGGCAATCCCGGTCCGGGCGGCTATGGCGTGGTGCTCCGCTGCGGATCTCTGGAGAAGGAGATGAGCGAAGGGTTCACCCTCACCACCAACAACCGCATGGAGCTGCTGGCGGTGATAAGGGGGCTGGAGGCCATAAAGTGGAAAAACGCCGACGTGCAGGTCTGGAGCGACTCGTCCTATGTGGTGAAGGCCGTCAACGAGGGCTGGCTGCCGAACTGGGAGAGAAAGGACTTCAAGAAGGTGAAGAATCCGGACCTGTGGCAGAGATTCCTTCCGCTGTACCGCTCGCACAGGGTCACCTTCCACTGGATCAAGGGCCACAACGGGCACCCGGAAAACGAGCGCTGCGACACTCTTGCAGTGACGGCCTACAGGGAGGGTCCACTGCAGGAGGACAGGGGCTATGCCGAATCTTTATCTAACTCTTGATATAAAACATAACGATATGAGCAATAATAAGATAGTGGTGGCAATCTCTCAGGGAGACACCAACGGGACTGGATATGAGGTAATAATCAAGACTCTTTCGGACGCCAGGATTCTGGACACTTTCACTCCGGTAATCTACGGCTCGTCCAAGGCCTTCGGCTTCTACAAGAAGCTGCTGCACAACCTGGAGAGCCCCGAGACCTATGTGATTTCGTCTGCCAGGGACGCGAAGCCCAGGGCCATAAACATAGTGAACTGCCTGCCGGAGGACAGCCAGATTGAGCCCGGAAAGTCCACCCCGGATTCGGCGAAGGCCGCCATCAAGGCTCTGGACGCCGCCGTGGCCGACATCAAGGCCGGATATGCCGACGTGCTGGTCACCGCTCCGGTCAACAAGAAGGCCATGGCCCATGAGAGTTTCGGCTACACCGGCCACACGGACTATCTGAAGAACAAGTTCAATGCGGAGGACATCGCCATGATCATGGTGAGCGACAATCTGAAGCTGGGCATCGTGACAGGGCACATCCCGATCCGCGACGTGCCCGCCGCCATAACGAAGGACAGCATTCTCCGCAAGCTCCGCATGATGCGCGAGTCGCTGAAGAGGGATTTCGGGATGGAGGACCCCAAGATCGGAGTGCTGGGGCTCAATCCCCACTGCGGCGACAGGAATCTGATGGGCGCCGAGGAGGAGAACATCATCCTGCCCGCCGTCCAGATGGCCCAGGAGGAGGGAATCATGGCCTATGGGCCCTATTCGGCCGACGGCTATTTCGGTTCCGGCAGCTACAGCATGTTCGACGCCACGCTCGCCATGTATCATGACCAGGGGCTCGCTCCCTTCAAGGCCATCGCCTTTGACGAAGGGGTGAACTTCACGGCGGGGCTGCCCATCGTGAGGACTTCTCCGGACCATGGCGTGGACTATGCCATCGCCGGCAGGGACGAGGCCAATCCCCAGTCCATGAAGAATGCAATCTATGCCGCCATCGACATCTTCCGCCGCAGGGAGCAGTATGACGACCTCCTGGACGGCAAGATGAAAGAGCGCCCGCTCGAGTCCTCCGAGCGCCCCGCCCGGCCCGGCAAGCCTCAGATAGCCTGAGGCTAAAGCGACCCACAGCCGCTGAGATTATCGAAGAACCCGCCCCGCCGACTGCCGGGTAAGCGCACCTTGCGCCGTGCAAAGTAAGGCGGAAGCATATGGCCACAGAGAGCCCTGCAACTGGGAATCCGTCCGCCGTAACGGGTTTTAAAAGTCGTTACCGCGGACCGACCATGGCCCTCAGGCCCCTGGAATGGCACCTCTCTCCGCCTAACTTTGTAAAGATGGCAGGCTGGTATGGGAGATATCACGATACCAAGCGGCATTTGTGGTAACATCACGGCCACGGACGGGTGCCTGCGCCCCCCTGCGGGATTGCCGTTTTTTGCATATCTTTGTGAATGGCGCGCAGAGGTGGCCGTACGGGCCTCGCCAGCTGAGGCGAAACAGCCCGAGCCAGGCCGTACGGCTGCAGGAATGTGCACAGCAACCGGCTGAAGCGAAACGGCCGCAGACCCAACCGGCCGAGGCGAAAAGGCCACAGGCATGGCACCGTGCGCGCCGCCATCAAGAGAACGAATGAGCAGAGAGTCTGATTCTCCGGTGCAATATCTGCCCGGCGTGGGCCCCAGACGGGCTTTGGTGCTGACGGAGGAATTCGGAATCCGGACCGTGGGCGACCTCATCCGCGTGTACCCCTTCCGGTACATGGACAGAAGCAAGATCTTCCCCATAGGCGACATCCTTCCAGACACGGCATATGTCCAGATCCAGGCCGCCGTCGTGAGCAGCTCCGTCTCCGGCAAGAAACTGAACGTCATCGTGGATGACGGCAGCGGCCGCATGGAGCTGGTCTTCTTCAAAGGCCTGAAATACACCGCCGAACGGCTGAAGCCCGGCAAGACATTCCTCTTCTTCGGAAAGCCTTCGGTCTATGGCGGCAGAATCAACATGGTCCATCCCGAAATCGACGACCCTGTCTCCGAAGGTGCCGCCGCAGGCAATCCGGGCGTCATGACCGGGGTCTATCCGTCCTCCGAAAAGATGAAAAACGCCGGCATCACCGGCAAAGTCATGAACAGGCTTATGGCGTCGGCCCTGAAGCTGACGCTCCCGGAGACCGCCGAGACGCTTCCGGACTATGTAATCAGAGACAACGGACTGGTTCCCCTCGCATACGCCCTCAGGAACATCCATTTCCCGAAGGACGCATATGCCCTGGCCGCCGCCCGCAACCGCCTCAAGTTCGAGGAGCTTTTCCTGCTCCAGCTCTCGCTCCTGAAGCAGAAATTCGTGCGAAGCCGCGCCGCGGCCGGATTCCCGATGCCGCGGGTGAGCGAAGATTTCAACAGATGCTACAGGGCCCTGCCCTATGACCTCACCGGAGCGCAGAAGCGCGTGATAAAGGAAATCCGGGCCGACCTCGTGAGCGGCAGCCAGATGAACCGTCTGCTCCAGGGCGACGTGGGCTCCGGCAAGACCATGGTCGCGGTGCTGACCTGCCTGATAGCCACCGGCAACGGCTTCCAGGCCTGCATAATGGCGCCGACCGAAGTTCTTGCCAATCAGCACTATGCCAACATAAGCAAATATCTGGAGCCCACCTCGGTCAAGGTCCGCCTTCTCACCGGCAGCACCCGCCAGGCCGAAAGGAACGAAATCCACAAAGGGCTCGAGAGCGGAGAAATCGGAATCATAGTCGGGACCCATGCCTTGATAGAGGACACGGTCAGGTTCCGGAACCTGGGACTGGCAGTTGTGGACGAGCAGCACCGCTTCGGAGTGGACCAGAGGGCCAGGCTGTGGGCCAAGACCGCCGGCGGGATTCCGCCCCATGTGCTCGTAATGACCGCGACCCCCATACCGCGCACGCTCGCGATGACGCTCTATGGCGACCTGGACGTGTCGGTGATCGATGAAATGCCTCCCGGAAGAAAGCCGGTGCAGACAATATTGATAGGAGAAGGCCGCAGGCCGGCGCTGAACCGGTTCCTGAAGGAGCAGATAGGGGCCGGGCGCCAAGTGTTCATAGTCTATCCGCTCATATTCGAGAGCGAAAAGCTGGACCTGAAGAACCTGGAAGAGGGATATGAAAGGACCTGCACGGACTTCCCGTTCCCGCCCTACCGGGTGGCCATGGTCCACGGCAGGCAGACCAACGAAGACAAGAACTTCAACATGAAAGCCTTCGCCGCGGGCCGCGCCGACATCCTGGTGTCCACCACGGTGATAGAAGTGGGAGTGGACGTCCCTAACGCCACGGTGATGGTCATCGAGAGCGCCGAGCGCTTCGGCCTCAGCCAGCTGCACCAGCTCAGGGGCAGAGTCGGCCGCGGAAAAGACAAGTCCTACTGCGTCCTGGTCAAGGGCGAAAAGGTGGGAAAGGACTCCCTGAAGAGGCTGGAGCTGCTGTGCTCCACCGAGGACGGGTTCACCCTCGCCGAAGAGGACATGAAGATGAGAGGACCGGGCGACCTGGAGGGCACCCAGCAGAGCGGGCTCCCCGTGGCCCTGAACATAGCCTCGCTGGCCAAGGACGGGCCCCTGCTGTCCGCAGCCAGGAAATATGCGGAGCATGTTCTGGAAAAGGACCCGGACCTTTCCTCCCCGGACAACGCGCTCCTGCGCAAAGAGCTGTCCAAGAACAAATATGTGCGCAAGGACTACAGCAAGATAAGCTGACATGATACAGGAACTTCTGAACAAATACATATGGCTGATCGACCTGCTCTCCCGCGCCGGCCGCAGCGGGCTGTCGCTGGGCGAAATCCAGAGGAGCTGGGAGGACCGGTGGGACGGAGAATACAGCCGCAGGTCCTTCTGCAACCACAGGGAGGCGATTGCGGACGTGTTCGGAGTGGAGATAGCCTGCGACCGCTCGACCAACCGCTACTATATAGCCGGAGACAATCCCGCCGCCGACCCCGGAGGCGAAAGAGCCTGGCTGATAAACTCTTTCACAGTGAACAATCTCCTCTCGCTCGGAAAAGGAAAACTATCGGGAAGGGTCTCGGTGGAAGAAATCCCCTCCGGCCGCAAATGGCTCACGGCCATAATGGGGGCCATGGAACGGAACCGCGAACTGGCCATGCATTACAGAAAATACACAGGATCTTCGGAAGAATATATCCATGTCCGGCCCTATGGACTGCGAGAACACGAAAAAAGGTGGTATCTTGCAGGCTGGTGCGAAGAACGCGCCGCTCTCAGGGTCTATGGCCTGGACAGGATTATGGACCTGGAGGACGGCGGCAAGAAGTTTTCCATGCCGAAAGACTTTGACATTGAAGAGCTTTTCGCCGGAAGCTACGGAATTTACCTGCCTATGGACCGGAAAACCGAGCGGATTGTGCTACGCGCCGGCGAACGGGAGGCCCGCTACCTGCGCGACCTGCCCATGCACGCCTCCCAGCGCGAAACCTCTCCCGGGGTGTTCGAGCTGAGGGCCGTCCCGGACCTGAACCTGGTGATGGACCTCTGCAAGAGGGGCGACAGAATCGAGGTGCTGCAGCCGCGGGAGCTGAGGGAGCAGGTGGCCGAAGAGCACAGGAAGGCCTTTGAGTTATATGACAGAAACAATATACAATAAACATCATGAATCATTTGAAAATGCTCGCGGCGGCGGCCGCAGGCTGTGTGACAGTTATGAGCTGCAATGAAACGGCGCAGGGGCCCGCATACATAGGCCCGGCCGAAATCGAGGTCAATGACGGGAAGATGACCACGGAGATCATGCTTTCCCTGGGCCGTGTGTCCGACCCCCAGCTTTCTCCAGACGGAAGTCTGATTCTCTACAGGGTGGGATACACCTCCGTGGCCGAGAACAGGACCTGCGGAAACATCTTCGTCTGCGCTCCCGACGGCAGCGGCAAGACTCAGCTCACGAAAGAGGGCTCGGGAGTTTCCAATGCCAGATGGATCGAGGGCGGAAAGAAGATCGCCTTCCTCAAGGAGGGTCAGATCTATGCCGCGCCCTTCTCGGGCAACAGTCTCGGCAAGGCCGTGAAGATGTCTTCCGTGCCGCGCGGAATCAGCGAATTCTCCGTTTCCCCCGACGGGAGCCATGTCCTCTATGTGAGCACGGTGCCTTCCGACGTGAAGACCGCCACCGACGTGGACCCCAGGCTGGACAAGGCTTCAGCCTATATCACCGAGGACCTGGACTATCGCCACTGGGACCACTGGGTCACCGAGCTCAACCACTCCTATGTCGCCCCCTGGGGCTCCGAGGTCAACGAGGCCAACTCGGTTGACATTCTGGGCGGCGCCGACGTCAAGTTCGAGCTTCCGATCGCCCCTCACAGCGGCATAGAGCAGCTCTGCTGGTCGCCGGACGGCAAGATGGTCGCATATTCATGCAAGAAGCTCACCGGCCGCGAATATGCATTCTCCACAAACACAGAGATTTATGTCTATGACCTGGCAAGCGGCAAGACTTCGGTCATCCCCATGGGCGGCGGCTATGACACCGACCCTGTCTGGAGTCCCGACGGAAGCATGATCGCATGGCTCAGCATGGCCAGAAACGGCTATGAGGCCGACAAGGCCCGCCTGATGTGCGCCAATATAGCCGTGTCCGAAGACGGGTCTGCCTCCATCTCCGGCATCACCGACCTCACGGCGGACTTCAAGTACAACGCCGCCGGCCCGATGTGGGCTCCCGACGGCTCATGCGTATATTTCAACGCCCTTGCAGAGGGCGTGCAGGGCATATTCAGCGCCAGTGCCGAGGGTGTCACCCGCCACACTCCGGAGGACGACTGGTTTGACTATAACTCGCCTTTCGCAGTGCTTGACGACGGCACCCTGCTCGCAAGCTACTGCTCCATGGATTTCCCCACCGAGCTTGTGAGCGTCCGCGACGGCGCCCACAGCCAGATAACGAAGGAGAACGAGAGCCTGCTCGGACAGCTGGCTGAGCATAAGACCGAAAAGAGATATGTCAAGACCGTGGACGGCAAGGACATGCTCACATGGGTGCTGTTCCCGCCGCAGTTCGACGAGAACAAGACCTATCCCGTGATCGAGATCTTCCTCGGAGGCCCTCAGGGCACCCTGAGCCAGAGCTGGTCCACAAGGTGGAACTACCGCCTCATGGCCGCGCAGGGCTATATCGTGGTGCTGCCCAACCGCAGGGGCACGACGGCCTTCGGCCAGGAGTGGACGGAGCAGATTTCGGGCGACTACATCGGCATGAACATGCAGGACTATCTCGCCGCGGCGCGCATGATCAAGGCTGAGCCCTATGCCGGGAAGATTGCCGGAGTGGGCGCATCCTACGGCGGATATTCGGTCTATTATATGGCCGGAATCCACGACGGCACCTTCGACTGCTTCGTGGCGCATGCCGGCATCTTCGACGAGCAGTATATGTATTACACGACCGAGGAGATGTGGTTCCCCAACTGGGACAACGGCGGTCTGACCGAATATGCCTATGCCGAGGGCCAGACCGGCCCCGCAGGCGACGGCGTCACCTTCGGAGGCATCCGGCAGGCAGGTTCGCCCTGGAGCGACATGCCCAAGGCGCGCAGGCACTATTCCAACTCGCCCGCGGCCAATGTGACCAAGTGGGACACCCCGATTCTCTGCATCCACGGAATGAACGACTTCCGCATCCCTTATGACCAGGGCATGGCAGCCTTCAATTCCGCCAGGATGATGGGCGTTCCCGCCAAGCTCGTGGTGTTCCCCGAAGAGAACCACTGGATCCTTCAGCCTCAGAATTCCGTGCTCTGGCACGAGGAGCTGTTCGGCTGGGTTGACCGCTGGTGCAGATAACCCCGTCTGATAAAGGAAAAAGAAAGGCGCTCAAATGAGTGCCTTTCTTTTTTATTGGGCTGAGCCCCCGTCAAAAAAGTCCGCCGCAGCGGACTGGTCGGAGTTAAGATGGCCAGGCGGCCGTTAATCCGTGCTGGGGGCGGAGCCCCATCAACAGTACCCCCGTACGGATTCGAACCGTAACCGTCAGAACCGGAATCTGAAATCCTATCCATTAGACTACGGAGGCATATATGATGCTCACAAATTTAACGCTTGTTTTGATTTTATCCAATTTTTATTTTTCGTAGATTTGCCGATTGTTATAACAGCAAAAAATAGCTATTTTGATGAAAGCTTACATTTTCCCCGGGCAGGGATCTCAGTACCCGGGCATGGCAAAAGACCTCTACGAGAAAGACCCCGGAGCAAAGAAAATGCTTGAGAAGGCAAACGACATCTTGGGCTTCAGAATCACGGACGTGATGTTCAACGGCACAGCCGACGACCTCAAGGCGACGAAAGTCACGCAGCCCGCGATTTTCCTCCACTCGGTGGTGCTCGCCACATGCCTGGACATCAAACCCGACATGACCGCAGGCCATTCTCTCGGAGAATTCTCCGCTCTGGCCGCATGCGGCGCCATCAAGCCCGAGGACGCCCTGAGGCTCGTCGCCATAAGGGCAAGACAGATGCAGCTCTGCTGCGAGAAAGTTCCCGGAGGCATGGCCGCAATCATAGGCCTGCCCAACGAAAAGGTGGAGGAAATCTGCAGCTCCGTCGACGGCCTGGTTCTGCCGGCCAACTACAATTGCGACGGACAGGTGGTCGTCTCCGGAGAGAACGACGCCGTTGCCAAAGCCTGCGAGGCCGCGAAGGAAGCCGGCGCCAAGAGGGCCATTCCCCTCGCCGTGAGCGGAGCCTTCCACTCCCCTCTCATGGAACCCGCCAGGGCCGAGCTCGGCAAGGCCATCCAGGAAGTCGAGATCCGCGAGCCTTTCTGCCCCATATACCAGAACGTGACCGCAAGGCCCGAAACCGACCCCGCAGTCATCAAGGCCAACCTTCTCGCACAGCTCACCTCTCCCGTAAAATGGACCCAGTCAGTGAAGAACATGCTCGTGGACGGAGCCGACTATTTCATGGAAATCGGTCCGGGCAACGTGCTCCAGGGTCTGGTGAAGAGAATTTCAGGCGGGATGGTGACGATAGAGGGTCGTTCAGAGCTCTGAAATCCATAAAAAACATTACATTTGTATTGTTTGAACCCATAGTTTTCCATTCACAGGAAACATACAATAATTAAAATCATAAACGTTAACGATTATGGCTAAAGAAAAGAAATTCATCACTTGTGATGGCAATACCGCTGTAGCTAACATCGCTTACCTCTTCAGCGAGCATGCGGCGATATACCCCATCACTCCGTCATCTCCAATGGCTGAAAACATTGATGAATGGGCCGCACACGGCAAAAAGAACCTGTGGGGCGAAACCGTGAAGGTTACCGAGCTTCAGAGCGAAGGCGGCGCATCCGGAACGGTCCACGGTTCGCTTCAGGCAGGTGTCCTCACCACCACCTATACAGCGTCACAGGGTCTGCTCCTCATGATCCCGAATATGTACAAGATCGCCGGAGAAATGCTCCCCGCCGTGTTCCATGTGTCGGCCCGCGCCCTGGCTTCCCACGCGCTTTCGATCTTCGGAGACCATCAGGACGTCATGGCATGCCGCCAGACCGGCTTCGCCATGCTCGCATCCAGCTCGGTTCAGGAGGCTCAGGACCTCGCAGCCGTGGCACATCTCTCCGCAATCAAGTCTTCCATTCCTTTCCTGCACTTCTTCGACGGTTTCCGCACATCGCATGAAATCCAGAAGATCGAGGCCCTCGACGAGGAAGCCCTCCGCGGAATGGTCAGCGAGAAGTCTCTTGACGCCTTCAGACAGCGCGCCCTCAACCCCGACGCCCCTGTCACCAGAGGCACAGCCCAGAACGGAGACGTTTATTTCCAGGCAGTCGAGTCCAGGAACAAGGTCTATGAAGGAGTTCCCGACATCGTGGCCCGCTACATGGGCGAGATCAGCGAGCTCACCGGACGCGAGTACCGTCCCTTCTCATACTATGGCGACCCGAACGCCGAGAACATCATCGTGGCCATGGGTTCCATCTGCGACACCGCAAAGGAGACCATCGACTACCTCGCCAAGAAGGGCCGCAAGTATGGTCTCATCACCGTGCACCTCTACCGCCCCTTCGCAGAGAAATATTTCATGAAGGTCCTCCCCAAGAGCGTGAAGAAGATCGCCGTCCTCGACAGGACCAAGGAGCCGGGAGCTCTCGGAGAGCCTCTCTACCTCGATGTGAAGGCCCTCTTCCAGGGCAAGGAGAATTCTCCTCTCATCATCGGCGGCCGCTACGGTCTGTCCTCCAAGGACACCACCCCCGCACAGGTCGTTGCCGTCTATGACAACCTTGAGCAGAAAGAGCCCAAGAACGGATTCACCATCGGTATCGTGGACGACGTGACCTTCAAGTCCCTCCCCATCAAGAGCGAGATTTCCATCGTCAAGGCCGGCACCACCGAGTGCAAGTTCTACGGTCTCGGATCCGACGGCACAGTCGGTGCCAACAAGAACACCATCAAGATCATCGGTAACCACACCGACCTCTACTGCCAGGCCTACTTCGACTATGACTCCAAGAAGTCCGGCGGTTACACCTGCTCCCACCTCCGTTTCGGAAAGCAGCCCATCAAGGCTCCCTACCTTGTGTCCACTCCGGACTTCGTGGCCTGCCATGTGCCTTCCTACCTCACCAAGTATGACGTGCTCAAGGGCATCAAGGACGGCGGCACCCTGCTGCTGAACAGCCTCTGGAACGTGGAGGAGACCCTCAAGAGAATTCCTGACAATGTGAAGGCCACCATCGGCCGCAAGCACATCAAGCTCTATATCATCGACGCCACCAAGATCGCCGCTGAAATCGGACTCGGCAACAGGACCAACACCATCCTCCAGTCCGCATTCTTCAAGATCACCGGCATCATCCCTTACGAGGACGCCGTCAAGTACATGAAG
>CAVIVH010000023.1:0-12023 GCA_963646185.1 bacterium
GTGTATATGCTTCCGGAAGAGGTCAAGAAGGGAATCGGAAAGGGTGGCTGCAACATCCGCCTGGCCAGCATGCTGGTGGGCCGCGAGATCGAGGTCTGGAGAGACGCCCCGCAGGGCGAAGGCGACGACTCCGAGGAGGATGTGCTCCTGAGCGAGTTCGAGAACGAAATCGACCCCTGGATCATCGAGAGGCTCCAGTCGATCGGCTGCGATACGGCAAAGAGCGTGCTTGCGCTTTCCCCGGACGACATCGCCAAGAGGGCTGACCTCGAGGACGAGACCGTGGAAGAGGTTATGAAAATCCTTAGGGCTGAATTCGAAGACTAAAAGAAGACTATGGCAGAAATCAGATTAAATAAGCTGGCAAAACAATACAATATCGGTATCGGCACCCTGGTGGAGTTCCTGAACTCAAAGGGCGCCGGTCTGGAGGAGAACCCCAACGCAAAGGTATCCGACTCGTTCCTCCCCGAGCTCGAGAAGAAGTTCGGAGACGACCGCAAGACCGCCCAGGAGGCCGCAAAGGTGGACATCAAGATGAAGGAAATCATCGAGAGGAACACCAGGAAGCAGGACGATGACATGGGCGACGAGTCTGAACCGGAAAGGGAGACCCTCATAAAGAGCACGACTCTGTCCGCGCACGTCGAGATCTCAAAACCCGAGGCGGCCGAAAAGAGCGCCCCCGCGGAGGAAAAGGAGGAGAGCAGGCCCGAGCCCGAGGCTCCGCAGGCCGCTCCGGAACCCGAACCCGTGAAGGAAGAGCCCGTGAAACCAGAGCCTGCGAAGGCTGAACCCGAGAAGCCCGCCGAAATCAGGGTGGATGTTTCCGAGGAAAAACCGGCGGAAAAGGAAGAACCTGCCATAAAGCCCGCCGAGTTCAAGGCGGAAGAGCCCGCAAAGGAAGAACCTGCAAAGGAGAATCCCGCGAAGGCCGTGGAGGATAAGAAAGAAGAGCCCGTGAAACCCGAGCCCGTGAAGGCTGAGCCCGAAAAGCCGGCCGCCCCCGAGCATAAGTCCGAACAGCCTGCGCCGCAGGCCTCTGAGAAGGCCGCGCAGCCCGAGGCTCCCAAAGCCGAAGCTCCCGTGAAAAAGGAGGAGCAGCAGCCCGTGGCCTCCGCATCGGTCGGCGGCCTCAAGATCATAGGCAAGGTGGACCTGTCCCAGTTCGAGAAGAAAAAGAAAAAGAAGAGGGAGAGAATCACCAAGGACGGAAGCCAGAAGGTGGACGTGAACAAGGTGGCCACCGAAGGAAAGGGCGGCAACGGGAACGGCAAGAATGGCGGAAACAACGGCGGAAACAACAACAAGGACCGGAAGAGAAACGACCGTAACGCCGCAGCCGGAGCCCAGAACGGCAAGGGCAGAAGAAACGACGGCAACAAGTTCAAGCCGGCGATGACCGAGGCCGAAGAGGAGGAGATGCAGAAGCAGATCCAGAAGCAGGTCAAGGAGACATATGCCCGGATGAACGAAGGCAAGAAGAGCAACTTCGGAGCCAAATACAGAAAGGAGAAGAGAGAGCTCGCCTCGCAGAAGGCGCAGGAGGAGATGCAGCAGGAGGCCGCAGAGAAGCAGATTCTCAAGGTCACCGAATTCGTCACGGTCAATGACCTGGCGAACCTGATGAACATCCCCGTGAACAAGGTGATCGGAGCCTGCCTGAGCCTGGGACTCATGGTCTCGATCAACCAGAGGCTCGACGCCGAGGCCCTGGTGCTGGTGGCCGAGGAGTTCGGCTACAAGGTGGAGTTCGTCACCGCCGACCTCACCCATGAGATCGAGCAGGAGGACGAGCCCGACAGAGAGGAAGACCTCGTGGTCAGACCCCCTATCGTCACCGTGATGGGACATGTGGACCACGGTAAGACCTCGCTCCTGGACTATATCAGAAAGACTAACGTGATTGCCGGCGAGGCCGGAGGTATCACCCAGCACATAGGCGCCTACAACGTGGAGCTGCCCGACGGCAGGAGAATCACTTTCCTGGACACCCCGGGACATGAGGCATTCACGGCCATGCGAGCCAGGGGCGCACAGATGACGGACCTCGCGATAATCATAATCGCAGCCGACGATGCGGTGATGCCGCAGACGGTGGAGGCCATCAACCACGCTCAGGCCGCAGGAGTGCCCATGGTGTTCGCCATCAACAAGATGGACAAGCCGGGAGCCCATGCCGACAAGATTTATGAGCAGCTCTCCCAGATGAACATCCTCACCGAGGCCTGGGGCGGAAAATACCAGTGCCAGGAGATTTCGGCCAAGAAGGGCACCAATGTGGACAAACTGCTGGAGAAAGTCCTGCTGGAGACCGACATGATGGACCTCAAGGCCAACCCCAACAAGCCGGGAAGCGGCGCCGTGATCGAGTCGTCGCTGGACAAGGGCCGCGGCTATCTGGCCACAATCCTGGTCCAGAACGGAACCATACGCAAGGGCGACATGATGCTGAGCGGTTCCTATTATGGCCGCATCAAGGCCATGATGAACGAGCGCGGCCAGAATGTGACCGAGGCCGGTCCCTCCACCCCCGTTTCGGTGCTGGGACTCAACGGAGCTCCGAGCGCCGGCGAGAAGTTCAACGTCATGCTCGACGAGAAGGAGGCCAAGGCCATAGCCGGAAAACGCGAGCAGCTGATTAGAATCCAGGGCATCAAGACCCAGAAGCATATGACCCTCGAGGAGATCGGACGCCGCATCGCAATCGGCAACTTCAAGGAGCTCAACGTGATAGTCAAGGGAGACGTGGACGGATCTGTGGAGGCCCTTTCGGACTCCCTCATCAAGCTCTCCACCGAGGAGATTCATGTCAATGTCATACACAAGGCAGTGGGAGCCATTTCCGAGTCCGATGTCATGCTGGCTACCGCTTCTGACGCCGTCATCATCGGCTTCCAGGTGCGTCCTTCGGCCGAGGCAAGGGCCTCTGCGGAAAGAGAGGGCATAGAAATAAGGATCTATTCTGTCATCTATGACGCCATCAACGAGGTCAAGGACGGTATCGAGGGCATGCTGGAGCCGGAGAAGAAGGAAGAGGTCGTGGCCACGGCTCTGGTCAAGCAGACCTTCAGAATCCCGAAGGTGGGAACCATCGCCGGAAGCCTTGTCAAAGAGGGCAAGTTCACCAAGACCAACAAGGTGCGCCTGATCAGGGACGGCATCGTGGTCTATACCGGAGAAGTCGCTTCGCTGCGCAGAGGCAAGGACGACGCCAAGGAAGTCCCCTCCGGAATGGAGTGCGGCATAGGTCTCGCCAACTACAATGACATCAAGGACGGCGACGTGATAGAGGCCTTCCAGATTGTGGAGATAAAGAGAACCCTGTAGCTAGATAAGCATCAGGATAAATGAATAGAGGAAGGGCGCCTGTGCAGACAGGCGTCCTTTTGTGCTTGCAGAGAGCAGCAGGTCGGTGGAGTCTTTCTTCTTGAGCTTCGCAAGCTCGCCGGACGAAGGGGTCTGGCGGCGGGCCCAGCGCTGGATGAGATTGCCTCCGTTGAAATAGGACACTCCCCCGTTGGACCTGTTGAGGGAGATGAGCGTCTTGAAGTCGGATGTGTACATGCGCGGGGACAAGGCGGAGGCGATGTCGGAGGGCAGCATGGCTTCCACCTCGGAGAACACTCCGGAGACCAGAAGCAGCGGCCTGAAGCCGGCCTCTTCGGCGGCGGAAAGGAATCCGGCAACCTTGTGCCACGAAGCCTCGCTAAGACCGGAGGGCCTGTACACGGACACGACCGTCACGAGCCCGGAGGCGGCCAGAGTGTCACGGTCGCCGCCCTCGCCGTCGGTGAAGGAAAGCGCGGGAAAGTCGGTCTCGGAGATGTTGTCCTGCCGGAGCATGGTCTCGGTCCGGACATATGTCCATGTGGAGTCGGGCAGACGGTCCAGGGTGAAAGTCCCCTCCTGGCCGTTTTTCTCATAGATAAAGGTGGCGACATAGCGGTCTTCGCCGTCAGGGTCGGACTCGACCGAAGCGGCGAGGCGCGAGGAATGGTTGAACGGGGTGAAGTCCGTATAGGGGATGAGCAGGGCCGTGCGCACCAGCACGAACAGGGAGCAGGCGGCGATCAGCGCGAAGGTAACATATTTCCTGCGGGTCGGCATGCCGTAGTTCCGGAAGGGGACAAATGCGGCGGCGGACAGCACGCACAGGATTATGTTCTTGGCAAAAGTCTGGAAATGAGAGAGATGCACAGCCTCGCCGAAGCATCCGCAGTCCATCGAAGGGTTGAGGACCCACAGCGCGAAGGTGATGGCGGTGAAGATTCCGGTCAACGCGGACGCGCATATGGCCGCGGCCTTTCTGAAGACTCCGGTCACCAGAGCGGCACCGGTGAGCGTCTCCAGCAGGGCGAGCATGGCTCCGACCGGGCCGGAAAGGATGTCCAGAGCCCCGAATCCGAAGAATTTCAGATATTCGGAGACCACGAGTCCGGCTCCCACCGGATCCATGAGCTTGAACATGCCGGCCACAAAGAAAACCAGTCCAATTATTACGGCGCACACCCTTCTGATGCTGTGATGTATCGGATTCATCTCGCTCGGATTTTTGATTACAGGATTTTGTCGACTTCTTTCCTCACGGCGGCGGAAATGGCCTCGGGCGGCAGCATGGTCCCGTCTGCGGAGGAGCAGTCTATCCTCACGAAGCGGGGGTCGTCCACGCACATGGCGAGATATTCGCGCCTGACCTTTTCCTGGAAGGAGATGTCGGCCTCATGGATGTCGCCGGAGCCCTCGAGATAGTTTCTGTCCGCTCCGGTGCGGTGCGACGACAGGTTTTTCTCCACGAAGCCGAGCGGGACGTCCAGAAAGAGGTTGAGGTCCGGAACCGGAAGGCTGAAATCGCCGTATTCGGTGTCCAGGATCCATTTTTTTAGGTCCTCCTTGGCGCCGGGATCCGCCACCTTGGCGCACTGGAAGGCGATATTGGAATATACATAGCGGTCCAGCAGTATGCACTCCCCTTTTTCCAGGGCCGTGCGCATTCCGGGGGCGGCGTCGCGCCTGTCCTCGGCATAGAGGAAGGCGACGAGCTTGGGATGGACGGAGTCTATGCCTCCGAACTCCCCGCGGAGGAAGCCTGCGATGAGGTCGCCATAGACGGGAGCGCCGTAGCGGGGAAAATGGATATACTCCACCCCGCCGGCCCTCTCTTCAAGATATTTTTTCAGTGAGCTGACCTGGGTGGACTTTCCGGCTCCGTCCAGGCCCTCGACGACGATAAGCATTATCTCTTGGCCGCGATGCACTCGACCTCGACAAGGGCTCCTTTGGGAAGGTCCTTGACGGCGACTGCCGATCTGGCGGGATATGGCGCGGTAAAGAACTCGGCATAGACCCCGTTCACGGTGGCGAAGTCGGCTATGTCGGCGAGGAAGACTGTGGTCTTGAGCACGTGCGACATGTCGGAGCCGGCCTCTTCGAGGATTTTGGAGAGGTTGGTGAGGGACTGTCTGGCCTGGGCCTCGACGCCGCCCTCCACGAATGCTCCGGTGTCGGGATTGATGGGAATCTGGCCGGAGACGAATATCAGTCCGCCCTCGGCGATGCCCTGGCTGTAAGGTCCTATGGCTGAGGGTGCTTTTTCTGTTGCAATCTGTTTCATGGTTTTTCGGTTTTTTAATCCAATAAATTTATGCATTTTTGGAGTAAATGAAAAGAAAAATGGACCGGAACAGGAAAATCGAGATAATGGGAATAGTGAACGTCACCGACAATTCCTATATAGAGTCGAGCCGGTGCCTGGGCCCGGACGGGGGGCCTGACGTCGCCGCGGCCATGAAGAGAATCGGGACTCTGCTGGACGAAGGGGCCGGAATCATAGACATAGGCGCATGTTCGACCGGACCGGGGACCGTCCCGGTGAGCGGGGATACGGAATGGCGGCGGCTGGAGCCGGTGCTGAAGGCGGCGGTGCGGGAGTTTCCTGAGGCCAGGATTTCGGTCGATACTTTCCGCGCGGGAGTGGTCCGGAGGGTTTTCGACGCCATAGGCCCGTTCATGGTCAATGACATATCGGCCGGAGCGGCCGATGCGGAGATGCTGCCTGCAGTCGGTGAGCTGGGGCTGGAATATGTGGCCATGCATATGCGCGGCAACCCCGTGACGATGCAGGGTCTGACGGATTATGGGCCCGCCCGGAACGGGATGAGCCCGGTCGCCGCCGCGGTCGCGGAGCATTTCGGCGCTTTTGAGGCGGAGGCGGAGAAATATGGAATCCATGACTGGATTCTGGACCCGGGATTCGGCTTTGCCAAGACGGTGGAGCAGAACTGGCAGCTGATGGCGGAGATGGACAAGGTGCGGCTGCCGGGGCACAGGACTCTGGTGGGAGTCTCGCGCAAGAGCATGATATACAAGAAGTTCAAGATTTCCTCAGCAGAGGCTCTGCCTCAGACTCAGGTGCTGCATCTCGCGGCGCTGGAGAGGGGGGCGGACATTCTGAGGGTGCATGACGCGGCCGAGGCCGTCCGCACGGTGGAAGCCTACAGGGCCTTGGGTTTCTGATGGGTATTGAGTAAATTTGCAGCTCCAAAATCTATACAGACTTCACATGGACAATCATGCACTCCTCGCCGTGTCTCCCATAGACGGAAGATACGCTTCCAAGACCGCCCCGCTCGCGGGCTATTTCAGTGAATATGCTCTGATCAGATACAGGGTCAGAATAGAGATAGAATATTTCAAGGCTCTCTGCCGCATTCCGCTTCCTCAGCTGGAGGGGGTTCTGAAGGACGGCATGGAGGCGAAGCTGGACGCCGTCTGGAAGGAGCTCACCCCGGAGCAGGCCGAAAGGGTGAAGGAGATCGAGAAGGTGACCAACCACGACGTGAAGGCCGTGGAATATTACCTGAGGGAGAAGTTTACGGAGCTGGGACTGGAGAAGTATCTGACTTTCATCCATTTCGGTCTCACTTCCCAGGATATCAATAACACCGCCACGCCGCTTCTGCTGAAGGAGTCGCTGGAGGAGGTCTATGCTCCGGCGCTGGAGGAAATCGTCTCCATAATCGCCGGTTATGCCGAGACATGGAAGGATATTCCCATGCTGGCCAGGACTCACGGACAGCCGGCTTCGCCGACAAGGCTCGGCAAGGAGTTCAAGGTGTTCCAGGCCAGGCTTGAGGAGCAGATCAGCCAGCTGAAGGGGCTTTCCTATCCCGCCAAGTTCGGCGGCGCGACCGGCAACATGAATGCCCATAAGGTCGCCTATCCCGGCATCGACTGGCCTGCTTTCGCCAATGGCTTTGTGGCTTCGCTCGGCCTGAGGCGGTCGTTCCCCACCACTCAGATTGACCATTATGACAATCTGGCCGCCATCTTTGACTGTCTGCGCAGGATCAATACGGTTCTGATTGACCTGTGCCGCGACATATGGACATATATCTCGATGGAGTATTTCCGCCAGAAGGTGAACAAAAATGAGGTAGGTTCTTCGGCCATGCCGCATAAGGTGAACCCTATCGATTTCGAGAATGCGGAGGGTAACCTGGGAATGGCTGACGCCGTCCTCACCTTCCTTTCGCTCAAGCTCCCGATTTCGAGGCTGCAGAGGGATCTCACGGATTCCACTGTGAGCCGCAACATCGGAGTGCCGGTGGCGCATGGGCTCATCGCTTTCGCTTCGCTGAAGAAGGGTCTGGGCAAGCTGATTCTGAATGAGCAGGCTCTGCAGCGTGACCTTGAGGCCAACTGGGCCGTGGTGGCCGAGGCGATTCAGACGATTCTGCGCAGGGAGGACTATCCCAATCCTTATGAGACTCTGAAGGCTCTGACCCGCACCGGGAAGCCTATCGACAAGGACACGATCGAGAATTTCATCGATACGCTGGATGTGAATGACTCTGTAAAGGAAGAGCTGAGGGCCATCACGCCCTGGAGCTACACCGGATTCTAGAGTTCGGCATATAATCGCACAAGAGGATGGTCTGAAGGCCATCCTTTTTTTGTATCCTTCGGATTTCCGGCGTCGGTCTGTCTCCTCCGGAGACCTTCGCTTCGCTCATCCTTAGAGTGGCGGTCCTCAGGCCGCCCGGCGGTGCGGGCATTTTGCCGCTGGCGAAGCCAGTCAGGCAACAATGCAGGAGCAAGGAGCCACAGGGGGGCGTTACGGGGGCGGAGCCCCCGTCAACGAGGCCGCGGGGTGCTGGAAGGTCGATTGCCGAAGGCCGGGATTGTCCAGCCGGCCATATTGTCTCTCAGATGACAGAAAAGACCGACAGGTGCGCCTTCGGCGGGCCTGAGATAAAATGGTTGATAAAAACAATCAAAAATGTATCGAAAATATTTGGAATTTCCCCCCCCCCATTGTATCTTAGCAAAACAGAGCACCTTACATAGGTTGACGCTCACAACGGCGAATGTTTCACTTTTTAACCACATTTAATTATGGAAAAAATCTATTACATCACACCGGATTGCGAGATGACAGTACTGGAGCTTGGCAACACAGTTCTGCAGGCAAGTGACCTTAGCGTTCCCGGCTACGGGGATGGAGGAGAAATTGGTTAACCTAAGGAGGGCATGACCATGAAAACACAATTCATCACGGCATTCGCCGTGGCGGCAGGAATCGCCGCTCTCGTCTCCTGCCAGAAGGCAGAACCTCAGAGCGCCCGGACGGAAACCGCTGAGCCGGTCCAGCTCACTCTAAGGGTCAGTGCCGCGGTGCCTGACTCCAAGACCGAATATGCGCTCAACCCGGCAGGCACAGCCATCAATGCCAGCTGGAAAGCAGGTGACCAGATATCGCTTATCCAACTTAACTCTGACCAAGAAGTACTCAGCGCCACCACCCTTACCGCAAAATCAACCGGCGGGTCAGTGGATTTCGACGGCAAGGTCACATGGGATGCCGCCGCAGCCTCGGCCACGATAATCTATCCGGCTATTGACCCTGTCACACATGAATCCAAGGCAACATTCGGCACCAAGTTGTTTTGGATTGACCCCAACAGTACAAGCTCAAAATTCTTTCAACTTGCGAGTATATACAATATGACTCACCAGCCTGCAGACAATGTACTCCCGAATCTGTCAGACATTTCGGTGCTGTGGTGCAACACATCAGACCTTACAGCTCTGAAATCCGGGACCGCTTCCGTCAGCCTCGAAAACGTCAATTACGTAATCAAGGCAAAACTGGATGTCTCAGGATTGAGTAATATCCGCTATGTACAATTGTCATTCCCTTACGGTAAATCTTCTTATACTCAGAGAGTGGGGGCATATGGCTGGTGCAAATGGGGAACATTTGATTACGGTAACTGGACTAAATTGCTTGGTACATATCTGGGCACAGCCTCCGCTTCTAATCGGTTGAGCATATCCTCAGTCAGCGGCATTGCGCCTGACTCCAACGGATGCATAACCGTCTATTTTGTAGGACTTGACAGATATTCGCCTACAATTGACAGCAGTCTTACTGATGCAAAAATCCGCATCGAGGCCCAGGGCTATGATACAGCAGGCGGAAGTCTCAAGACCTTGACTTACAGCGCACCTCTTACCGAGGACATAACCTTCACTGCGGGCTATATGTACAGACTCAAGGGCACAAAGACCCTTACTGAATAGTTTTCCCGAGCCGCAGGCTGTCGGCTCCTCAGGAGTCAAAAGAGTCGGAGATTTTGCCGGATAGCAAAATTTCCGATTTTTTTGTATCGGCCGGATTTCCGGCCAGGACTTATGGCTGTCGGGCAGCTGACAGCTATTTTCCGGGAGCGGGGCGGGTCAGGAGGAGGCAGAGGATGACAATGAGGATGCCGGCCAGGGCATAGAGCAGATTCTGAAGCGGGGTGAACTGCCGGAGCATATCGGCGACGGCGAATCCGGCATAGGGCAGAAGGACAATGGCCGTGACGAGTCCTGGGCGGTAGCCTCTGGCTTTGACGGATGCCGCCAGATGCCACAGGATATGGATGCAGAATGCCCATGTCATGATGGCCGCCGGAACCGGAGCGTTTGCATAGATCAGGCAGACTGCGGCGGCAGCCGTGCCCAAAAGGCATGCGGCGGCGACTGTGCAGAATTTCCCGAAGCCGGTCGCCTTTCTCCGGAGTCGCATTATGAGTTCTTCCGCAAGATGGAAAAGAAGAATCAGCGGAAGGAAGATGTATAACACTATGCTGAACATTGTCTGCCGGTTGTTAAAAAAGGGGGTGGCTAAGTCTTAGTCACCCCCTTGTCACTTGTCATTATGTGCTGATGTTGTCAGGCCATGGGGGCTATCTCGTCGGAGTTGCCGGAAGATTTCTCCAAGGGAATTGTACGCAGGAATCTCACGAAAAGGACGAGCAGAAGCAGAGCCGCCGCGAATGTGACCCAGTACATTCCGCCGGGCATAATCTCCATCCATGACTCGCAATCCTTAACAGAGTCTATCTGTCCGATTATGAGCGCCACGGTGTTGTTGGCGAAATGCATGAGCATTGTGAGCATGAGCGAGCCGGTTCTGTAATAGACATAGCCCATCAGGCATCCCACGGCGAAAGCCGGCACGGCCTGCCAGGGGTTCATATGGATGACGGCGAAGAACAGCGCCGAAATCACTATGGCCCGGAAAGGCTTCATCCTCGTTCCGTCCGCCCTCACATGGTTCAGCAGACCTCTGAGCACCGTTCCCCTGCAGAGCCACTCCTCAAAGAATGGAGCGAAGATGCTCACGCTGAGGAAGTTCAGCCAGAAGTTTCCCTGAGTCATGCTGTCCAGCATCTTTTCCAGAGCCTCGGGCATGGGAGGCATGAGGGAGTTCACCGCGTCCATGTCGAAGGCCAGGGCGAAGGTCGCCGCCATGCAGAGCACCGCCGTAAGAACCGCGCCTCCGCGTCCGAAATGGCCGCTGTCGATCCTGTAGCCGATTTCGAAAGTCATGTTCCGCACGCTCTTCATCTTGGCATAGATCATGGGCGGAATGAACATCACCGGATAGGCGACAAGAGTCCCATATTTCTGGACGGCGTCAGCTCCGAGAGGCAACATGCACAGCGAGACCACATTGCCCATCAGGGCGCCTATCAGTAACATTCCCAGCATGGCGAGCATGCCGCCTGTGCCGGGAACATACCAGGAAAAGCCCGACAGCACGTCGTAGTCCTGCTTTTCGCTCTTCTTGAAGAAAGCCATCCCGGGAGACTAATAAAGGGGTGAAGGATAGATGCCCTTGTCCACAAGTTCCTTGAACTTGGCGACCACGCCGGGCCTGTCTTCCTTATAGGTCACTCCGAACCAGTGCGAAGGAGTGGAGAGCACATCGCATTTGCCCTGGCCGCCGTTGATGATGCAGTCGATGGCGTAGGGGATGTAGTATTCCTTCTTGAGCTCCTTGCCGTATTCGGCGAGGAAGGTGTTGAAGATCTTCTCGCTCTTTTCGAAATAGTCGGGAGTGAATCCCCACATGTTCATGGAGCAGAGGGCCTTGCCGTCCAGCTCCACATGATTCTCGCCGTTGACGGAGTTGTCGCCATAGACCTTGCCGTCTGCCTCTTTGGCGATGTTCAGGTGCTCGGCGATGCCGGTGAGATGCTGGTCGGCGTCGTAGTGGCATATGCCTCTGGACACTCCGCCGGACTCGGAAAGGGTGTTGTCGAGTTCGAAGCCGACGATGCTGTAAACGTCCCTGGAGTTCTCATGGGCGCGGAGCCACTCACCGAGGATTCTGAAAGAGTCCTTGCCGTAGTAGTCATCGCCGTTGATGACTGCGAAAGGCTCCTTGATGACATCCTTTGCCATGAGGACGGCGTGGGCGGTACCCCAGGGCTTCTGCCTGTCGGGGTTCACCTCATATCCTGCGGGAATCTTGTCGAGCTCCTGTGTCACGAAGACGAACTCGAGCGGGCTGCCGTCGAGGCATTTCACATGACCGTATTTTTCTTTGACGGTCTGCTCGAACTGGGCTTTGAAATATTCGCGGACTATGTAAACCACTTTGCCGAAGCCGGATGCCACAGCGTCATAGATGGAATAGTCGATGATGGTCTCTCCGTTAGGGCCGAGGCCGTCCATCTGCTTCAGGC
>CAVIVH010000024.1:0-2675 GCA_963646185.1 bacterium
ACCTACCCCAACAGTTCCGAAGCCTATCCTAACGGATTCTCGTCCGCATTCGGCGCCCAGGAGAGTATCCTCGTGGTAGTAGCGACGATAAACGGAAAGCTCCAGTA
Organism: bacterium; assembly: GCA_963646185.1. GTDB lineage: Bacteria > Bacteroidota > Bacteroidia > Bacteroidales > UBA932 > Cryptobacteroides. The sequence continues at coordinate 108 of CAVIVH010000024.1, forward strand.
CTATCCTGTCGTTCTCAAGAACGGACTCGCGAGGAACGCTTCAGCCACCGTGACGCTGACCATACTGGGCTTCGGCGGCGACGACCCCAACATGAGAGTGGACAAGGGCAACATCGCCGTGGATGTGAAGATTGAGAACTGGAGAACGGGCGCGCCATATGATGAAACCATCTGATGACGAACAGATTGTTGTGCATGGCTGTCTGTGCGGCGCTGACAGCCGGCGGATGCACGGTCAAGGAGGAGAGGGACAGCTGTCCCTGCCTCCTGACCATCGACCTCTCGCGCTGCCATGAGTACGAAAAAGCACTCTCCGTGAAGGGATGGCGGGGCGGGTCCGCGCTGTTCGGAGTCGCGGCCTTCGCGAGCGACTATCCCGAAGGGCTGACCATATCCGTCCCCAAGGGGGCCGTGAGCTACTCGGTCTGTTCTCCCCTCTCGTCAGCATCGCGGCTCAAGGGAATGACGGTCCGCACGCGCGAGGGGCACCAGTGCGACCCGCTGTTCGCCTATACGGCCTCGGTGGTCGCCGAAGGGGAGGCCGCCTATGACAGGGTCGTCCTGCACAAGCAGTACACAAATCTGCACGTCTCCCTGACCCACGCCGACGGCAGCCACGCCGGAGTGGACTCGGTGAGGGTGAGAGCCTCCTGCAACGCCCTTTCCCTGAAGGACCTCACTCCGGAGACCGGCAAGTTCAGCTGCGGAGTCTCCTCGCAGGACGGGTTCTTCACGGCCAGGGTGCCCCGCCAGAGCGAGGGAGAGCTGTCGCTGGACATAATCCACGACGGCTCCGTGCTCAAGACCATCGACCTGGGGAGCACGCTCGACGAGAGCGGCTTCTCATGGGAGGATGAAGACCTGGACGACATCTGGCTGGACTTCGATGTCGGGACATTTGACTACACTTTGCATATCGAGGAATGGAAAAATGAATTTGTCTATGATGAGACCATTTAGAATAGGATTACAGGCCGAGCTTATGGCCGCGGCTCTCGCTGTCGCGGCGTCATGCTCGGAAAAGGAGCCGGCACCGGAAGAACACGGAACGGCGGAAGGCAGGCTGGAAGTCCGCATAGAGGACACTCCCCCAGCGGTGAAGGCGCAGGCGGTCTCGGCCGATCCGGCGGAGATAAACAGCGTGTCGCTGGCCGCATACTCGGACGAGGGCATGCTGGAAACCTGCTGTTTCCTCTCCGGGAAGCAGAACGCGTCGCTGCTGCTGGACAGAAGCCGCGGGCACACCCTGGCCGCCATAGCCAATATGGGAGACATGACGGCAGACTTTCCCCTGACTCTGGCCGAGTTGGAGGCAAGGACCGTCTCGCTGGGATGGGACGATGTGAATTCAGGAGGATTCCCGATGACCGGGATGATGACGGTGGCAAAGAACTCGGAGTCGGCGACGCTGATGCTCAAGAGGCTGCTCGCCAAGGTGACCCTGAGCATGGACACGGCATGGCCCGCCAACACCGACTTCGACCTGAAGGAAATCAGCGTGGGCAACACCAACTCTTCGGTGGGGCTGTTCCGGAGCTCCGCCGCGGCCTCCGCCGGCGACCTGATTCCGGGCGACTGGACAAAGGCGCTGACCTCGGAAATGACCTTCTATCTGCCGGAGAACATGCAGGGAGACCTGCTCCCTTCCAACACCGACCCCTACAAGAAGACTCCGGAGAGCCTCACGGCGGCGGGCCTGGGCGGAAAGTCGGACCTGTGCTCATATATGGACGTGGTCCTGACCCAGAAGGACACCTACGGGGTCTCCGGCGACCGGCGGTTCCGCTTCTATATCGGGAGCGACAACACCGGAGACTTCAATGTGGAGCGCAACACGGAATACAGGATAAACTTCGGCGTGACCCTGGACGGGATGAACATCAAGGGCAACTGGAAGGTTGACGCCTCGGGTACCACCGACAGCAGGAGCCTGGCGTTCACAAAATCCGTCTATACCGCCCCGGCCGGAAGGCAGACCCATATCCCTGTCAGCTACAGCAGAGGAGGCGTCGCCGACAGCGGCTATTCCGCTTTCAATGCGGCTGACGGCTGGTCGTTCTGCGGCTCCGGGCTGAGCCGGCTGGCACTGGGATCGGCGCTAGAGGGAAAGGGAGTCGCGGTGACGGTGTCCGGGAGCGCATCGGTCGGCGATGAGATTCCCCTGGAAATCAGGACCTTCGACGGGCAGCTCACCGACAGCGCCACCCTCAGGGTCATAGCCGGCGACATAGGCGCAACCTGGGACAGCGGCTTCATCCCCGCATATGTCGCCCAGAAGGGAACCGTTCGGGCCGCGATACCTTCGGGATATGACAGCCTGGAGTTCAGGCCGGACGATGGAAGCGGGAGCCTGCTGGAAATCGCCGGCGGGAGCGACGGAGCCTCCGCGACGGTGTCCCTGCTAAAGGCGGGGACGGCGAAAATCGCCGTCTTCGGCAAGAGTTCCTCGGGAAGCGACGAAATCGGAAGCGTGGACCTGATAATCCAGGCGCCTTCGCTCTCGGCATCGCCCGCGGACCTGACTCTGACGGCCGACGGAAGCGGGACCGCGCTTGCCCCGGTCTATAG
>CAVIVH010000024.1:2685-11940 GCA_963646185.1 bacterium
GTCTATAGGAGCAGCGACGGCGACACCATGAAGCCGGGCAGCGTCTCGGGAGCGCACACATTTGACAAAACCCTGTATGACAAGTTCCTGGCCGTGGACTACAGCTTCTCGGACGGCGACGCCGGACAGTTCCTGACGGCCGCGGGCGGCTCTGTCCGTGTCGCGAAGATGTCCGCCGGAGGGCTGAGCGTGCTGGATTTCTGCGGTGTCGGGCACGAAGGGACCGTGACCATGAGCCCGAAGGGGGCCGACCCGGCCATAGCTCCGGTCTCGGTGCCCTGCCGGATATCCGACCCCTTCCCGGGAGCCTCGGAGACCCGGCTGCTGGCTCTGGTCAACAACAAATATGACGGAGCCATGGGAAGCGCCGGCACCTCGGCCCTGGACGTGAACAAGGCGGGGACCAAAGCCGCCGCGTCCCAGACCGTAACCACGGCAGCCGACGCGCTGGTGGCGATAGAGTCGGACATCCCGGACATGACAATGACGGTGAGCGGCGGCAAGCTCTGCATGACCAGGAAGTTCGCAAGCGGGAAATATTCCGCGGGCAAGTACACTCTCTATGCCACGCTGAAGAACAAGATTTCGGGCGAAGTCTCCCCCCGCAAGGCCCTCGGGCAGGTGGAATGCTATCTGATGACCGGGCTCACCGCCCATGCGGAGAGCAGCCTGGACGACTATGAGGTCTCGGTGAGCTTCGCCAACAGGTTCGGGCTCCCGCAGTTCACGGAAATCGACAGCAGGCTGAAGACCGTGAAGATGTTCGGCTTCGCCTCCTCCGGCACCACCCGTCTCTCCACCCAGTACTATGTCTTCGACTATGCCGAGGACGACAGCGGGGTCTATATAAGCCCGGAGAGCAGCGATTTCGGGACCTGGGGCTCGTGGTGCGACGTGGACGCCTATGACAGCTCGCATCTGAAAGGCTGCGGAGAGAGAATCTACAGCCACCACATCGGACTCACGGATTCCAGCCAGTGGGCGGCGTCGGGAGAGGACTTCTTCTCCGTCTGCAGCCCGCAGGTGACGGCGGACGTGAGCAAGATTGCAGGCGTGTCCACCGGACTGAAATACACCGTCAGCGCCGGCTACAAGCTCTACTACACCTCCTCGGACACGGAAAAGGGGAGCACCGGGCTCCCCTATCACCTCATCGGCCTGCCGACATCCAGCAAGACGGCGATGCCGATCCCGTGGGACGTCAACAGCGGCAAATGATCATCTGTTCACTGTGATTTTCCCCATGTATTCGCCCCAGCATCCGTCCTGCACTATGGGAATCATCTTCCCGTCCAGATTCGGCCGGTATTCCATCTTTTCGAGGAAAGTGTGGGAATGGCCGCCGACGACCAGGTCTATGTCCCTGGTGCGGGACACGAGCTCGGGGTCGGTGAAAGCCTCGCCCTCGAATCCGAGATGGGACAGCATTATCACCAGGTCGCAGCCCTCATCGTTCTTGAGATAGGAAGCCCAGCGCTGAGCCGTCTCCACATTGTCATATTTCGGTATGCGGTCGGATATGGTCCTGTCCACCACCTTGGAGATGTCGGTCAGCATGCCGAAGATGCCGATCTTCATCCCGCCGCGGCTGACCACGGCATAGGGCCGGACATATTTTCCGAGCTCAAAGGAGGAAAAATCATAGTTGGCGCACACTATGGGGCATTCGATTTTCGACAGACGGGCGGCAAGGTCCTCGATACCGTTGTCGAACTCGTGGTTGCCCAGGGTGATGCAGTCATATTTCATCGCGTTTACGGTGGCCACCTCGAGGGCGCCGCCGAGAAGGGTGTAGTAGGATGTGCCCTGATTGAAGTCGCCGGCATGGAGGAGAAGCACGTTGCCGTCTCCCTCGGCCCTGCGGACGCTGTCCACATAGGCGGCTCTCTCGATCACACCGCCCAGCCCGGCCTCGGCTCCGCTGCGCACCGGCTCAAAATGGCTGTGGGTGTCGTTGACATGGAGTATCACAAGCCTCTGGGCCGAAAGCGGGCTCAGGGCAAGGAACATCATGGAAAGGAGTGTAAGAATCTTCTTCATCGCCTAAAGGAATTTTATGCGGCCGTCGGTCTGATATTCGATGCATTTGCCTTCGGCGGTGAGCTTCTTCACATAGGGCAGCATGACGTCGATTATGTATTCGTCGAGGATGTCAAGCCTGAGGGCGTTCCTGGCCACGGAGAGGCCGTCGCCCCCGTCCAGGAGGAAAGAGATGGTGGCCACGCCATAGACCCTGTCGTCGTCGATCGGTTCTCCGCCGATTTCCGCCGACACGAGCTTTCCGTCCTTAACGGTGCACCTGGCGCCGCCCACGCACTGCCAGGAAGTGGCGGCGAGCTGCTCGAGAAGGGCCCGGATGTCACTGCCGCGGAGCTCCAGATAGCAGAGATTGTTCTTGAAGGGGAACATGGACACTATGTCGTCCAGGAGCACGTCGCCCTGGGGCATGTCCACCCTGATTCCGCCGAAATTGGTGATGCCGAAATCCACCCGGCAACCGGTCTTCTCGGAGGCGGCCCTCATCAGCTCATCGATGAACCAGTCCGAGAGCTCGCACTCCGGAGTGCTTCTGACCATGGCCCTGGGGGCATAGCCCACGACCTCTTTCACGGAGGCCATCTCCTTCTGGGCGCCGAGCAGAAGCGACGCCACCGACGGGGTAACTCCCTTGCTGAACCTGCGGCCGTTGGGGGCCACATATTTCTTTCCCTTCATCTTTCCGAGGGCCTCGTCCACACGGTCGGCACCCGCAGAGGTGACGCCGGTCCTGGACCCGTCCATCTTCGTCCTGCTCCAGGAAAACTCCTGGGCGGAGGCTCCGGCGCACATGGAGGCCAGGGCCAGGGCAATAAGTATCTTCTTCATGATCATTTGAGTCTGAGCCACTTCCACAGGTCCTTGAACGTGGATTTCTTGCCGAACATCAGGATTCCCACCTTATAAATCTTGGCCGAGGCCCACGCGCAGAGCACGAAGGTACCGATCAGCAGGGCCATCGAAAGGATGAGCTGCCACGCGGGCACTCCGTAGGGGATTCTCGCCAGCATCACTATGGGCGAGGTGAACGGAATCATGGAGCCCCAGAACACCACGCCGCTGTCGGGAGCCTTGAATGCATAGATCGCGATGAAGAAGCCGAGCAGCAGGGGTGCCGTGACCGGAATCTGGAGCTGCTGGGTGTCCGCCTCGTTTTCCACGGCAGAGCCGATGGCGGCGAACAGCGACGCATAGAGCAGATAGCCGAAGATGAAGAATACCACGAAGGCAATCAGTATCTGGGCATAGTTCAAGCCAGCGAGGGTGGCGATTATGGCCGCAGGGCCGGAAGTGACCTCGGGCACGGCGGAGCCCATCATTCCGGCAGGGTCGGCGGAGGCGGAAGCGGCGGAAAGAAAGTCCGCACCCAGGATTCCGCCCACGACGGCGACTATCACTCCGGTGAGCACCCCCCACATCAGGAACTGGGTGAGGGCCACCAGAGCCACGCCGATGATCTTTCCGAACAGGAGCTCGGTGGCCTTGACCGAAGAAACCAGCACCTCGACCACCCTGCTGGACTTCTCCTCGATGACCGAAGACATGACCGTGCCGCAGAACATGGCTATGAACATGTAGATCACGATTCCGAGCAGCATGGACACGAGCGTATAGACCTCGGAGGAGGTTATCTGCTCATGGCCGCTCTCGTCCAGGGTGTATGTCACCATATGGATGTCGGACTGGATGCCGTCTATGATCTTGTCAAGCCCGTCTATGCCTACGGCCTTGATCCTATATTCCTCCACGGCGGTGTTCACGGCCTTCTCCACGTCCTCGCTCAGGTCCATGCCGAGGGGCTTGGAAGAGAAGGACTCCACCGTGACCGACTTGGCAAGGGTGTCGAGCGCCGAGACATGGATGATTCCGTCCACGCCATAGCTCTTCATGTCGCTCTTCAGCGCCTCGGTCCCGGTAGAGGTCATGTCGGCGAACTCGACCGTCTTTCCGCTCAGGAAATAGGGCATCACCATGCCGGACTCGTCCACCACGGCTATCTTCTTTCCCTCCTCCCTGGTGGCCATCATTATGACCGAGGGCAGGATGCAGAGCGCGGCGAAAAGCACCGGCACCACGAATGTCAGTATTATGAAGGATTTCTTCTTTACGCGGGTGGTGTATTCCCTGCTTATTATGACACCTAACTTATGCGCATTCATAGTCTAAAGGCCCTCCGTCACCAGTTTGATGAAAATGTCGTTCATTCTGGGAATCAGCTCCCTGAACGAGTTGATGGTAATGTCCTGCCGCGCGATGGACTCGAGAGCGGCGTTGGTCCCGGTCCCCTCCCTGAGCGAAAGCACCGCGGTGTGGCGTCCGGAATTGTCCTCATCGGAGAGGACGGTGTAAAGCTGCTCCGCCGGGGCGAGGACACCTCCGGAATAGACCAGTTCTATGTTATTGTTGCCGTAGCGGCGGCGAATCTCGTCCACTCCGCCGGTTATGACCAGGCGGGACTTGTTGATCAGGGCTATGTTGTCGCACAGCTCCTCGACCGACTCCATGTTGTGGGTGGACAGGATTATGGTGGCGCCCTCCTCCCTGAGACGCAGGATCTCCTTGCGGATGAGCTCGGCGTTCACGGGGTCAAAGCCCGAAAAAGGCTCGTCCAGAATGAGCAGGTCGGGCTTATGCACGACCGTGGTTATGAACTGGAGCTTCTGGGCCATGCCCTTGGAGAGTTCCTCGACCTTCTTCTTCCACCAGTCCTGGATTCCGAACCTCTCGAACCATTTCTTGAGCTCGGCGCGCGCCTCCGAGGCGCTCATGCCCTTGAGCTGGGCCAGGTACATGGCCTGGTCGCCGACCTCCATCTTGCGGTAGAGGCCCCTCTCCTCGGGAAGATAGCCTATCTTCTCGACATCCCGCTGGGTTATTGGGCGTCCCTCGAAAAGGACTTCGCCCGACGTGGGTATCGTGATCCGGTTGATTATTCTGATCATCGTGGTCTTGCCCGCTCCGTTGGGGCCGAGCAGACCGAAAATCTTTCCTTTGGGAATATCGAGCGAGACGGAGTCCAGGGCAACCTTTTCTCCGAAAGTCTTGCGGATATTCCTGCATTCAATTATTCCCATTTCATTATGGTTTAAACAGTCGTGTCAACAGTCGAGTATTGCGGCGGTGAGCTCCGTGAGTATTCCGGCCGGAGAGGCCGCATCGCCGTCGCCCCCCTTGCCGCGGTAGTCCGCCTTCTCTATGAGAGAGATTATCTTCATGCATTTGGCCGGCGGATAGTTCCGCACAGCGGCGTCATACTCCGCAAAGAAATAGGGCGCCACCCCGAGCACCGCGGCCTTTTCGGACGCGTCAGGGCGGGGATTCTGCGCCAGCAGCGCCTCATACCGGAGTATGCGGAAAAACTGCGAGAATATGGCGGCGGTTGCGGGCGGGACGGCAAACTTGGGCTGTTCGCCCAGATAGGCCGCAATCCTGAGGGCTTCGGCGGAGTTCCTGCGGGCCAGCGCCTTTGTGAGCTCGAACACGTTGAACTGACGGCTTATGCCCACGTTCTTCTCTATGTGCGCGGCGGTGATTTCGGTCGTGCCCTCGGGAAGGTTCTTGAGCATCTTGTCCGTCTCCACCACGATTCTGCCCATGTCGGTGCCGGCGAATTCGGCCAGCAGCGAGGCGGCGTCCGGAGAGATTCTGAGCCCGCGGCTCCGGTACCAGGAGTCAATCCAGCCCGGCATCTCATATTCTTTCATGGCCGGAGACTCCAGCACGACCCCCGTCCTGGACACGGTCTTGTAGAGGGCCTTGCGCTTGTCGGCGGCCGCTCCGTGCATGAGAATCACCAGCACGGTGGAGTCGGTGGGGTTTTCGCAATATGCCGACAGCCCCTCCAGGGTCTTCATGCTCTGGGCCTCCTTGAGGACCACCAGCCTCCTTTCCGCCATCATGGGATAGCTTCTCGCCTCCGAGGCTATGGAATCGGCATCGGAATCTATGCCGAAGAACACGGTCTGGTTGAAATCGCGCTCGCTGTCGTCCAGCGCCGCGGCCATAATCGTGTCGCAGGCCTTGTCGGGATAGTAAGGTTCCTCGCCCATAAGCAGATAGACGGGAGCGAAGACTCCCCTGCCGACATCGTCGGCTATTTTTCTGTACATCTGGGCCGCATCGGCGGCTTTAGCCTTTGCCATAAGAAATTCTTTTCGGAGCCGGCCCGCGCACCGGCGCGGAACAGAGCGGAACAAAGATATATAAAAAAAAGGCCGCCCGAAAATTTTCGGGCAGCCTTGATATGCCTTATCATTCCGGAGCGGTGTCCGGGTCCGGGCCTATGCCTCGGAATGTTTTTCCTTGTTGCGGACGAGACGCTCCTTCATGGCGTCCACGACCTCCGTCACGGCCTCTTCGAAAGACGCGGCCTGCCTTTCCACAAGCAGACAGCCGCCAGGCACATTGACCTGGATCTTCACGCTCTTGTTGTCCGGCCTCTCCTGAAGGGAAAGCGAGACATCCACACTCGTTACGGAATCATCGAATCTCTCGAGCTTCGAGACCTTCTTTTCCACATAGTCCAGCAGTTTCTGGTCTGCATTGAACTTCAATGACTGAATGCTAATATCCATAATCAACTCCTTCTTTTTGCCCTTGGGTGGGCGTTGTTATATGATTGCTTAAGCTTCTCCACCGAAGTGTGCGTATAGACCTGGGTGGCGGCGAGCGAAGAATGTCCGAGAAGCTCCTTGATCGAATTCAGGTCCGACCCTCCGTCCAGCAGCTCGGTGGCAAGCGTGTGCCTGAGCGAATGCGGGGATTTGCGGCCCGTGATTCCGGCTTCTCCCAGTTCCTCCCTGACTATCCTCTCCACTGCCATGGGGTAAAGGCGCGAGCCCTTGGCCGTCACGAGCAGAGGCTCGGAGTCGTCTCTCACTCCCCCCAGAACCTTTTCCGTTACTACCAAATATAATGAAATTTCCTCAGATAATCCGCTCAGCATGGGAATTTCTCTGGTTTTATTGCCTTTTCCGTGGACTCTGACCACTCCGCGGCGGAAATCCACCGAAGAAATGTTCAGCGAGATGAGCTCGGCTCGGCGCATTCCGGTGTCGAAGAGCAGCCGGATTGCCAGCCTGTTCCTGCGCGAGGTCCATATCTCCACCGAAGCGGGGTCGCTCCCCGTCACCAGGTCGGCGCTCCCGGCGGAGGCCCGGCATTCGGTGTCGCTGAAATATTTCCGCATTTCCTCCTCCTTATATACAGAGGGCAGGCGCTTGGGGGTCTTGGGCCGGGCCACGGCGCGCACCGGATTGATTTTCAGCAGGTTCTCGGAGCATAGATAGCGGCAGAAGCCGCCCAGCACGGACAGATGCAGGTTGACGGTCCGGGGGCTTTCGCCCAGCTCGTCCATAAGCCAGACCATATAGTTCCTGACCGAATCGGGCGTAAGGCCGGCGATGATGTCGGAATCGCCGCCGGAGACGCAGCAACGGGACACGAAGCGCCCCAGCACATCGGCATAGACGGCGCAGGTGCGCGGAGAATACCTCCGCATGGAGGAAATATAGCCTATATATCTGTCTATGAGGGTCATTTCACTTCGGTGAGCCCATATTCCGGAGCTATGCGGCGCATCAGCGCGTCGGCCGCCTCGAAATTATTGTCTATGACTCCGTCCAGTATGGCGTCCTTGACTCTTTCCTTGATGTCGCCGATCACCCTGCCGGGCTCTATGCCATAGACTTCCATCACGTGCTCGCCGGTGATGGGGTTCTTGAAGTTGCGGATGGCGTCCTTGGCCTCCACCTCCACCAGCTTCTCGCGGACCAGCTCGAAGTTCTTCTTGAGCCTGACCACCTTGGCCGGGTTCTTCGAGGTGATGTCGGCGTTGCAGAGCAGCATGAGGTCGTCGATTTCGTTGCCGGCGTCGAAAAGAAGCCTGCGCACGGCGGAGTCGGTCACGCCCTCGTCCACGAGGGCCACCGGACGGTGATGCAGCCGCACCAGCTTCTGGACATATTTCATCTTCTCGTTCAGGGGCATCTTCAGGGCCTTGAAGATCTTGGGCACCATGCGCGCACCCACAACCTCATGGCCGTGGAAGGTCCAGCCCACGGCGGGGTCGAAGCGCTTGGAGGCGGGCTTGCCGATGTCGTGCAGGAGAGCGGCCCAGCGCAGCCACAGGTTGGGCCCGGTCCTCACGACAGGTTCTGGGTCGAAGCCGTCTTCGGACACCGGCCAGTCGAACAGTCTGCCCTCGGCAATGGCCCGGGCCTCGTCCTCGCACACATGGTCCACGACCTTGAGCGTATGGTAGAAGTTGTCCTTGTGGCCTTTGCCGTCCACTGTCTCCACCCCCTTGAGCTTCGCCAGCTCGGGAAGCACATAGTCCACGAGGCCGGTCCGGTCCATGAGGGCAAATCCTATGGACGGCTGCCGGGTGAGCAGGGTCTTGTTCATTTCCTCCACTATCCTCTCCTTGGAGAGTATGGTCATGCGGTCCTTCATCTCGGACATCGCGGCCAGGCACTCGGGCACTATCGCGAATTCACGCTCCGGAGTGGAGAGCTTGGCGGCGAAACGCACCGCGCGGAGCATGCGCAGGGGGTCGTCGCTGAAGGTGGTGTATGGGTCGAGCGGGGTGCGGATTATCCCCTCGGCCAGGTCGCGGATGCCTCCGAAGGGGTCCACCAGGGCGCCGAAATCCTCTTTCTGGAGGCTCAGGGCCATGGCGTTGATGGTGAAGTCCCGCCTCTTCTGGTCGTCCTCCAGGGTCCCGTCCTCCACTATGGGCTTGCGGGAATCCCGGTTGTAGGACTCCTTCCTGGCGCCCACGAACTCCACTTCCATCCCGTGGTAGCGCAGCATGGCGGTGCCGAAATTCTTGAACACCGACACCTTGCAGTGCCGCTTCTCGGTCTTCTCCACCCGCGCCGCGACAGCCTCCGCGAGAGCGATGCCGCTGCCTTCGGCCACTATGTCTATGTCCGTGCAGGGCCGCCCCAGAAAGCAGTCTCTGACATATCCTCCTATCACGAACGCCCTTATCCCCGTCTCTTCCGCGACGGAAGAAACCAGTCCGAAGACGGGCGCGTCCAAAAATCCGTTGGTTATGGTTCCTTTCACTTCGATGTCATTTTTTCATAGTCCGGAACGTCTGCCATATACTGGAGCTTTCCGTCCTTCTCCCCCGCAAAATAGACCGACTTCCCGTTGGTCACGATTATGTAGCGGACGGAGAGTATCCCGGCATAGCGCAGGGCCTGCTCGAGG
>CAVIVH010000025.1:0-11565 GCA_963646185.1 bacterium
GGATTAACCCTCCTTCTCTTCGGGCTTGACCTCGGTCTGACCCTGGGCCTTTGCCTGCTTGTTGATTCTTCTCTTTTCGGCATATGCGACTGCGTCCTTGTCAAGAGCCACGGTCAGGTAGCGGATGACACGCTCGTCACGGCGGAACTGAGTTTCAAGTGCAGCCACGAGCGTGGGCTCGGACTGGAACTGGATCAGGTGATAGAAACCCGATGTCTTGTGCTGGATGGGGTAAGCAAGCTGCTTGAGACCCCAGTCCTCTTCGTACACGACCTCACCGCCACTGCTCTTGATGAAGTTCACGTACTTTTCAACCGCTTCCTTCATCTGAACATCAGACAAAACGGGAGTTGCGATGAAAACGGCTTCGTACTGTTTCAGCATTTCTGTTTGTAAGTGTTTGTTAATAAAAAATTTACAATCCTCCCGGGCCGTATGCCGCCCGAAAGGATTGCAAATATACCGATAAAATCCGATTCCGGCAAAATTATTTTGCGGGGATCACCTCAAGCAGCCTCACGAGGAACTTCCACATATTCCCCACGGATGCGATGCGCACCCTCTCGTCGGGCGAATGGGGATGCACGATGTCCGGTCCTATGGAAACCATCTCCCAGTCCGGGTACTTGGCGCCCAGCAGGGCGCACTCGAGTCCGCCATGGGTGGCGGTCACTTTCATGTCCTTTCCGGTCACTTCCTTCCATGTGTCGCAGACAAGCTTATAGACGGGAGTCTCGGGCTTCGGGGTCCAGCCGTTATAGGCACCGGAAGTCGAGAACTCGGCACCTGCCAGCTCGAAGAGGTCCCTCATCTGGCCTGCGAGGTCGGCCTTGGCGGAATCCACGGCACTTCTCATCAGGGACTGCACGGTGAGATGTCCGTCAGCGCAGCCGACAATGGCCAGATTGGTGGAAGTCTCGGTGAGACCGGCCATGGAATCGCTCATGCGGATGACCCCGTTGGGGCAGGCGCGGATTGCGCGGATTGCGCGCAGGGCCACGGACTCATGGATATATCTTGCGGGATAGGGGCGGAGCTTCTCCATGGAGAGCACCATTCCGGGATCGGAGTGCCGGAACTCGGCCTTCACCTCGTCGAAAATCACGCTGACGACATGCTTGACCTCGCGGGTCTTGGTGGTGGGAACGAACACCGTAGCCTCTCCCTCGAAAGGAATGGCGTTACGCAGTGTGCCTCCCCTGATATCACCGAGCTTGGCCTCATATTTCTCCATGAGAGGCTCCACGACGCGGGCCAGAATCTTGTTGGCATTGCCCCTGTAGAGGCTTATGTCCATGCCGGAGTGTCCGCCCTGAAGGCCCTTCACGCCGATCTTGTAGCCGGTGTATCCGTCGGGAACGCGGTGGGTCACATACTTGAAGTCGGCCACTGCGTCCAGTCCGCCTGCGCAGCCGATGCAGAGCTCGCCGTCCTCCTCGGAGTCGATGTTGATGAGGATGTCGCCGTTGAGCATCTTGGGCTTGAGCATGTCGGCGCCGGTCATTCCGGTCTCTTCGTCATATGTGAACAGAGCCTCCACAGGGCCGTGCTTCAGGCTGTCGTCCTCGAGCACGGAAAGGGCGAATGCCACGCCCATGCCGTCATCGGCTCCGAGAGTGGTGCCCCTGGCTCCCACCCACTCGCCATAAATCTCGGTCTGGATGGGGTCCTTGAGGAAGTCATGCACCGTGTCCGCGGTCTTCTGGGGGACCATGTCCACATGGGCCTGGAGAATCACGCCGCGGCGGTTCTCGTAGCCGGGAGTGGCGGGTTTGCGCATGATTATGTTGCCTGTCTTGTCTTTTATGGTCTCGACGTTGTGGGCCTTGCCCCAGTTGTAAAGATACTCGATGACCTGTTCCTCATGCTTGGAAGGACGAGGAATCTGTGTGAGCGCATAGAAATTGTTCCACACGATCTTCGGATTCAAATCTTTGATAGTCATATTAATTATTTGGTATTGATTATAGGCAGAGAGCTTTCGGTTCCCATCTGATAGACCGGAATGCGGCCCCGGAGCAGCACGTCGGCGCCGTCGGAAAGCCTGGCGGAGCACACTGCGGGGATTCTGTAATAGAGCGACTTCACGGACGCGCCCCTTTCGGCGGACGATGCGGCCGAGACCCCGTCGGGAACGAGCTCCAGCACGCAGGGACGTCCGGAGACATTGTCGGAGGACACGAGCCCGTCCTCATCGGAGATTCTGAAGGCCACGATCTTCTGGGTCCCGGCCTTGGCGGCGGGCTCCACCTCGAAGGTCATGGTCTGGGGGCGGGACACCGTCCTGCCCAGGAACAGGGCCATGTATTCTTCCTCAAGACGGTCCAGCTCCCTGACGGCAGCCTGGAGGGCCTCGCCGGAGAAAGTGGCGTCGGTGTCGCCGGTTATGATATCTATCTTCTTTTCCCTCAGGCGGAAAATCATGTCGGCGGCCTCGGACGCCTTGGTCTCGGGCGACTTCTCCACCACCATCTTCTGCTGCACGGCCACGGTGCTGTAGCCGTCAGCCCCGTCGCTCACGTCCTTATAGAGCGTGGCCGACTCGGAAGTGAGGTTGCGGCTCATTCCGGCCTCGGACACTGCGCCGCCGGTCCTGGCGGGAAAACGCCACTGAGTCTCGGCCTCGGAAGCGCCGCCAAAAGAGACGAGCCCCTGGGAAGTGAGGGCGAGAAACACGCTCTGGTCCTTGCCGGGAGCGTAGCTGAAACGGCGGCTCTGGTCGGCTTCGGAATATGGTGTCATCTTCACCGAGGTCACCCTGCACACGGAGACGTCCTCCGACCTGGCGTCCACCCCGAGATATTTGCGGGCATATTTCGCATAGGGCCCGGCATGGAACTCTTCGAGATCGGCCTGCACCTCAAGGGCGACCACGGTGCGCGGCAGGGCATAGGACACGGTCCCGACAGGGTCGGAGCCCATGTAGAGGTCCTGGGCGAAAGCTGCGGCAGGAACCATGAGAGCCGCGGCCAGCGCGGCACAGAGACATTTTGTCATATCTATTTCCATCTGTTGTGGCTCCAGAGGTAGTTGTCCGGCTGTGCGGTGACATCCTCCTCCAGGAAACCGTAATATTTTTCCATTATATCTTCCGGGGTCATCAGCGAAGCGTCCTCGCAGACAGTTCTCAGCCGCACCCGGTAGTGACCCTTCGATTCCCGGCGCATTCCCATGTACACGACGCTCATCCCCATTTTGGAGGCGAGGGCCGCGCCGCCGGTCATGGCCACGGTCTTCTGATGCATGAACGAGGAGATTTCGTGCTTGGAGGCATATCTGTAGGGATACTGGTCGGTGGAGAAGATATAGATCTTCTTTTTTCCGCGGTTCTTCACCGCATAGCGCAGAACCTCGCGCGACTCCACATAGCCCTGGAAATCCTTCAGGGGAGCGCAGCGGTTCGAGGCGAGAAACTCGTCCCAGAAGCGGCTGGCCAGCCGCTTATAGACCACGGCCACATCGTCCTTTCCGAAAGGCATATCCTTGCCGACATATTCCAGAAAGCCGCCCATGAGCTCCCAGTTGCCGAAATGGGAATTCAGGACCATCACGCCCGGCATCCTCTCATAGAGGTCGGCGAGCAGCTCGGGATTGTCATAACGGCATATGCCGCTGGCGGCCAGACGGCCCGGATCGCCCTTGCTGCCGCCGAACCACAGGGCCTCCGCGACAAGCTCTCCGAGATGGTCATAAAATCCTTTGACATGGGCCTTTATCTCCTTTCGCTTCATCTCCGGGAAGCTGCGCGCGAGATTTATCGTCACCACATCCTTCCTGTACTGCATGACCGAGCCGGCCAGCCACGAGACCGCCTTGCCGAATGCATAGTGGAATCCGAGCGGAAGCTTCTGCACCGGCAGGAAAAGAGTCTGGAATATTTTTTCAAAAAAGCCCATATCCACAAATATACAAATTTTGCCTTTTCCGTGTTTTCCGTTTCACGGGAAGCATATCGGTGATTTTATTTATCTTTGTGAGACTGCATTTTCAGAAACAACCAACTTTATACACTAAAATCAAATGTTCAAAGGTCAACCCAAAGGACTGTTCGCCCTCGCGCTCTCCAACACGGGAGAGCGTTTCGGCTATTACACGATGATTGCCATCTTCACCATGTTCATACAGGCGAAGTTCGGCTTCAGCGCAGCCCTCACCGGACAGTTCTACTCCATTTTCCTGGCGGTGGCATACTTCACCCCCGTGCTCGGCGGAATGATCGCTGACAAAATCGGTTACGGCAGGTGCGTGGTCTATGGTATCATAGTCATGTTCCTGGGCTATATCCTGCTGGCCATTCCTACCCCTGCCGACGGGCTGGGAGTCACGGCCATGGTCACCGCCCTGCTGCTGATATCAGTGGGAACGGGTCTCTTCAAGGGCAATCTGCAGGTCCTGGTGGGCAATCTCTACGACGCTCCCCAGTATGCCGCAAGGCGCGACGCCGGCTTCAGCCTGTTCTATGTGTTCATCAACATTGGTTCCATGGCAGCCCCTTCCGCCGCAACCGCCATCACCAACCTCTTCCTCGGCAAGGCCGGCCTCATCTACAAGGCCGACATCCCCGCTCTCGCGCATCAGTTCCTGAACGGCACCATCACTCCCGAGAACGCCGACAAGCTCCAGAGTCTGGCCGCCATGATGCCCGACGCCAGCATCCACGGCATGGACCTGGCCGCATTCAGCAGCTACTATATCGAAAAGCTTTCCGCTTCCTATAACATGGGCTTCGCGGTCGCATGCGTCTCTCTGATAGTGTCCATAGCCATCTACTTCGCATGCAGGGCTTGGTTCAAGGACGCCGACTACAACTCCAAGCAGGCTCCCGCCAACGCCGCTCCCGTCGCCGAGCTCACTCCCAAGCAGACCAGAGACAGGATGACAGCCCTGTTCCTCGTGTTCGCAGTGGTGATCTTCTTCTGGATGGCCTTCAACCAGAACGGTTCCTCGCTCACATGGTTCGCCCGCGACTACACCACCTCCACGGTGGACGGCTTCACCAGGATAGGATTCAACTTCCCGGCCCTCATGCTCATAGCCGTTTCGGTCTATACCCTGTTCGCCGCATTCCAGTCCGAGAAGAGACACAGCCAGATAATCTGCGGAGCCGTGACGGTCGCCCTCTGGGGCGGCGCATATGCCATCTATCACGGCATGCCTTCCCCGCTCACCATATTCCCCCAGCTCTTCCAGCAGTTCAACCCGTTCTTCGTGGTGGCCCTGACCCCTGTGTCGATGGCCATTTTCGGAGCCCTCGCCAAGAAGGGCAAAGAGCCTTCGGCTCCCATGAAGATAGGTCTGGGAATGTTCGTCGCGGCCATAGGCTATATGATCATGATCTTCGGCTCCCACGGCCAGATGTCTCCTTCCGAGCTCGGCGGCAATGTCTCCGCCGACCCTGTGGTGCCCCAGTACCTGATCGGAACCTATCTGGTGCTGACCCTCGCCGAGCTGCTGCTCTCCCCCATGGGAATCAGCTTCGTCTCCAAGGTCGCCCCGCCCAAGTATAAGGGCCTCATGATGGGCTGCTGGTTCGCCGCCACCGCAATCGGCAACTACCTCAGTTCCATCCCGGCCATGCTCTGGAACAAGGTGCCCCTCTGGGCCAACTGGACCATTCTTTCCGTGCTCTGCCTCATCGCGGCCGTCATAATGTTCGGCATGCTGAAGAAGATCGAGGCCGCAACCGAAGAATAACGCCTTAGCGCGGGGGGCTCCGGTCCCCCGTTAAAAACGCATAGAAACCAAAAAACAGACTTATGTTCAAAGGACAGCCTAAAGGGCTCTATGCCCTGGCTCTGGCCAACACGGGCGAAAGGTTCGGCTACTACACGATGATAGCCGTGTTCGCTCTCTTTCTCGGAGCCAACTTCGGTCTGACGGAAGGTCAGGCGGGATTGATTTACAGCATATTCCTTGCACTGGTCTATTTCCTGCCGCTCATAGGCGGCATCCTGGCCGACAGGTTCGGCTACGGAAAGATGGTCACCATCGGGATTCTGATCATGTTCGCGGGCTATCTCGTCCTCTCCATCCCCATGGGAGGAGGCGGAGCGGCCCTGGGAGTCATGGCACTCGCCCTGCTGCTGATAAGCCTGGGGACCGGCCTGTTCAAGGGCAACCTGCAGGTCATGGTCGGCAACCTCTATGACGATCCGCAGTATGCCTCGCAGCGCGACTCCGGATTCTCCCTCTTCTATATGGCCATAAACATCGGCGCCCTTTTCGCCCCGACTGCGGCCGTCAGGATCAAGGAATGGGGAGAGTCGCTCGGATTCAGCTCCAACGACGCCTACCACTTCTCCTTCGCGGTGGCCTGCGTGGCCCTCATCATCTCGATCGCCATCTACTATGTCTTCCGCGGCACGTTCAGACATGTCGAGGGAGGACACAAGAAAGAAGACGGGACCCCGGCCGCCGTGCAGGAGCTCAGCCCCGCCGAGACCCGTTCGCGCATCACGGCCCTGTGCCTGGTGTTCGCCGTGGTGATATTCTTCTGGATGGCATTCCACCAGAACGGCCTGTCGCTCACCTACTTCGCCGACCAGTTCGTGCAGAAGCACATATCCGGCGCCGAGTGCATGCTCTTCGACGTGATCAACCTGGTGATGGTGATAGTCATAGTCTATGCCCTGTTCTCCGTGTTCCAGAGCGAGACCGCAAAGGGCAGATACCTGTCCATAGGCGCAATTGCGGCCGCAGTGGCCGTGCTCGTGTGGAAATACTGCCGTCTCTCCGACGGCGGCATGGACATCAGCGCTCCCATATTCCAGCAGTTCAACCCCTCGTTCGTGGTGGCTCTGACCCCGGTCAGCCTCGCCATATTCGGAGGCCTCGCCAAGAAGAAGAAAGAGCCCTCGGCTCCCAGAAAGATAGCCTACGGAATGCTGGTCGCAGCCGTCGCCTACGGTCTCATGATCGTGGCGTCGATAGGCCTCAACACTCCCGCAATCCAGAAGGCCGCCGGTGACGCGGGCACTTTCGTGTCGCCCAACTGGCTGATAGGCACCTATCTCATCCTCACCTTCGGCGAACTGCTGCTCTCCCCCATGGGAATCAGCTTCGTCTCCAAGGTCGCCCCGCCCAAGTACAAGGGCATGATGATGGGCGGATGGTTCGTGGCCACCGCTCTGGGCAACCTGCTGGTGCAGGTGGGCGGACACCTCTGGGGCACCCTGCCTCTGTGGGTGGTCTGGGGCACGTTCCTCACCCTCTGCCTCGTCTCCGCCGCCTTCATGTTCATCATGATGAAGAAGCTGGAGGCAGCCACAAAATAGCGATGACTGAAGAAATACGCAGATCCCTGACAGAGTGGGCGGAGAAATACAATTCGCCGGAATACTTCAGGGACGACCCCATAGCTTTTCCCTCCCGGTTCGCCCAGCTGAGCCGGGAGGGAAAAGCCGACAGAAGGGACATAGAGATAGCAGCGGTCTTCTCCGCCCATTTCGCATGGGGCAGGCGGGCGATGATAGTGCGCGACTGCGGAAGGCTCTTCGACCATATGGGATGGAAGCCCTATGACTATGTCATGAGGGGCGAGTGGCGGAAAGGGGCCGACAGCGCCCACCGCACGGTGAGATGGGACGATGTGGCGGCAATCTGCGAAAGGCTGCGGGGGATCTATGACAGGGTCCCGACGCTGGAACATTTTTCGCAGGAACGCCTCAGGACCGAGGTCTATGGTCAGAAGGCTGACCCTAAGGCCCCGGACAAAAAGATAAACATGATGCGGAGGTGGATGGTCAGGGATGACGGGAAAGTGGACCTGGGCGTGTGGAAAGACACCGACCCCGCCGGGCTGCTGATACCTCTGGATGTCCATGTCCATGATGTCGCGACTTCCCTGGGACTCACCTCCCGCCGGCAGAAGGACATCACGACGGTCCGCGAAGTGACAGACTGTTTCAAGACGATTTTTCCAGGAGATCCATGCAAAGGAGACTTTTCCCTGTTCGGCTACGGGATAACCCATCCGAAACAAAGGGCGGAGGGAACCGTCCGAAAATGTATATAATCGCCGGGTGCAACGGCTCCGGCAAGACGACGGCATCCTATACGGTGCTGCCGGAGATTCTCAAGTGCAGCCAGTTCGTGAATTCCGACGAGTTCGCGAAGGGGCTCAACCCGTTCAACCCCAACGATGCGTCGGTGAGGGCCAGCAGATATATGCTCATCAAGATCAAGTACCTGATCGACAGGAACATGGATTTCGGAGTGGAGACGACGCTGGCCACCAGGAGCCTGAAGAAGATTGCGCTGGCGGCCCAGAAGAAGGGCTATTTCGTCACCGTACTCTATTTCTGGCTGGACTCCCCCACCCTCGCGATTGAAAGAGTCCGGGCCAGGGTGCAGGCCGGCGGGCACGACATCCCCACGGACGTGATACTGCGCCGCTATGACAAGGGACTGAAATACTTCTTCGACGACTACCGCCCTTTCGCCGACCGGTGGATACTGGCGGACAACTCCAGCTATCCCTACACCGTCGTGGCGCAGGGATGGAAGGACAGCATGATAGTCAGGGACAACCCCAAATATGAACAGATAAGGAAATATGCGGACTCCATCGTCGTGAAGGAGCCTGCGGCGGGGGCCGGAAGCGAGGCTCCCGAAGATAAAAACAGATGATAAACAGCAAAGAATACTACACCGGCCTGTTTTCCGTCGGCGAGGAGGAGATGGAAAAGCTCATCGCCACCGCCATGGAGGACGGAGGAGACTATGCCGACCTTTACTTCGAACACACTTCCTACCGCGACCTGCTTCTGCGTGACGGAAGCGTGTCCTCCGGAGGCTTCCACGTGGACTACGGAGTGGGCATAAGGACGCTGAAAGGCGAGAAAACGGGATATGCCTATTCGGAGAGCACCGAATTCCCCGCCATGAACGAGGCCGCAAAGGCCGCCGCGGCCATTTCCCGCGGAGTCAGGATCGAGTCCGAGACCCGGCCGACAGTCCCCTTCCACGGCAGGCCCAACCCTGCCGCCGACAGATATCCCATGGTCACGGACTGGAGAGGCTGCGGGACCGAGGCCTTCGTCCCCGTCCTCAACCGTCTGGAGGAGCTCATCCGCGGGAAGGACAGCCGCGTGTCGAAGGTGATCGGAATGCTCTCCACCTCGGTGAGCGACATAATGATGTACAACTCCCACGCGGAGCTGAAATATGACACCCGCCCGATGGGGACGCTGGCCGTCTCGGTCGTGTTCAGCGACGGGCACACCGTGCGCAACGCACACTGCAGCAGGAGCTTCCGCATGGGAGCCGAGATGCTGACCGACAGTCTGCTGGAGGAGCTGGCCTCCCTGGCCGTGAGGAATCTGGACGACAGGTTCGCGGCGGTGAGGCCCAGGGGCGGAAAGATGCCTGTGGTGATGGGGGCTGGTTCTTCCGGAATACTGCTCCACGAAGCCATGGGACACGCCTTCGAGGCCGACTTCAACCGCAAGGGCCAGTCGGTGTTCGCCGACAGGATGGGCCGGAAGATCTGCGCCGGAAACATCAACATAGTGGACGACGCCACCATAAAGGGCAACCGCGGGTCCCTGAACTTCGATGACGAGGGCGTCCCGGGCCAGAAAACCTATATGGTGACCGACGGGGTGCTGACATCCTATCTGCATGACCGCATAAGCGCAGACTGGTATGGGGTGCGCCCCACCGGCAACGGCAGGCGCGAGTCGTTCAGGTACAATCCGGTCCCGCGCATGAGGGCCACATATATGGAAAGCGGCGACGCCCGTCCCGAAGACATAATAGCCTCGGTGAAGAAGGGAATCTATGTGGACGAGTTCTCCAACGGCCAGGTGAAGATCGGCGAGGGTGATTTCACCTTCTATGTGAAAAGCGGCTACCTCATCGAGAACGGCGCCCTCACCAGGCCCGTCAAGGACATAAACATAATAGGCAACGGCCCGCAGGCGCTCGCCGACATAGTCGCGGTGGGCAACGACTCGAGGGTGGACAACGCCGCATGGACCTGCGGCAAGGAACAGAACGTCCCGGTCATGTGCGGAATGCCCACGGTGCTCGTGAGCAGCCTCACGGTGGGAGGAAACTGATATGGAAATGGACAAGAGAATCTGGACTATAAGCCGTGAAGAGCGGGAACTGGCGCTCCGCTGCATGGACATGATACTGGCCGGGGGCGCATCGCAGGTGAGGATAACTATGAGCAAGAGCATGATGGACCTGGTGTCCGTGCTCAACGGCCAGACCGACAAGGTGACCCATTCGGGCGACCGGGCCATGGCCTTCAACATCTTCGCCGACGGGCGCTACGGGACCTTCTCCACCAACAGGCTGGAGCCCGCGGCGCTTCAGGATTTCATAGGCAAGGCGCTGGACACGGTGAAGACCCTGGCCCCGGACGAGTTCCGGAAGCTTCCCTCGCCGGAGCGCAAGGCGAAAGACGCCGTCACAGGCCTTGAGGCCGGGCTTTTCGACGGGGACGGATATGCCGGAGGCGACGCGGCCGGAAGGATAGACACCGCAATGGCCGTAGCAGGATGGGGAAAGCTTCCCGGCGAAGGCTTCAGGCCGGTGTCAGAGGAAATGGAATATTCCGATTCGGTCTATGACACCTATCTCATCGATTCCGAGGGGCTGGAGTGCCGCCACACGGAGACATCCTTCGAGATAGGCTGCGAGACCACGGTGGAGGGCCCGGACGGGAACAAGTCCAGCGGCTACTGGTGGGATTCTTCCCCGAGATTCGGAGAGCTCGACAGGGCGAACTGCTGCGGGAAGGCCATGGAGAGAGCCGCGGCTCAGATCGGAGCGGAACCCGCGGAGGGCGGAAAATATGCGATGGTGGTGGAAAACGAGACCGCTTCGCGCCTGCTCTCGCCGGTGCTGAACGCGCTCAACGCCTTCTCCATCCAGCAGAACAACTCCTTCATGGCCGGTTCGCTGGGCAAGAGGCTGTTCCCGGAAGGGTTCACGGTCATGGACATGCCCAGGGTCGCGGGCGCCTTCGGAGCGAGGTTCTTCGACAGCGAGGGCGTGGCCACGCGCAACACACCCATAATCGGCGACGGCGAGGTGAAGGAATATTTCATCAACACCTATATGGCCGGCAAGACCGGAATGGCCCCGACCATTGAGGACTCCACCAGGGCCTGCATAATGCCCTTCGGCATAGAGCCCGGAAAAAATATCGGCGCCGCGGAGCTTATGGGTATGGCCGGAAACGGTATAT
Organism: bacterium; assembly: GCA_963646185.1. Classification (GTDB taxonomy): domain Bacteria; phylum Bacteroidota; class Bacteroidia; order Bacteroidales; family UBA932; genus Cryptobacteroides. The sequence continues at coordinate 11,201 of CAVIVH010000025.1, forward strand.
TTGTAACCGGACTGAACGGCGGCAACTGCAATTCGGCCACCGGAGACTTCTCCTATGGCGTAGAGGGCTTCCTTTTCCGTGACGGAAAACCTGTGCGGCCCGTCAGGGAGATGCTGATAACCGGCAACATGGCGGAGCTGTGGAAGTCGCTGCGCGCGGCCGGCACGGACATGAGGAAATGCATGAGCCGCGGGATCCCGTCCCTGTTTTTCGAGGGAGTGGATTTCAGCGCATAGAAAGAATATAACAACAGCATAATCATGAAAATAGGAAAAGACAAGGTCGTTTCGCTCTGCTATGAGGTGGAGGTGGACGGACAGATTGTGGACAAGATGACCTCAGAGAAGCCTCTGGAATATATACAC
>CAVIVH010000026.1:0-11486 GCA_963646185.1 bacterium
GTGCTGCTGAGTCCCTGCTGCGCCAGCTTCGACCTGTTCAAGTGCTACGAAGACAGGGGCGAACAGTTCAAGGAAGCGGTCAGAAATCTCTAGTAAATGTCCGCAAGGAAGAAAAATACCGGCTGGCTGTGGCATATGGTCGACAGTCTGGAGGGGGACAAGGTCATATGGATGATCGCCCTCCTCCTGATCATGATATCCATTCTGGCCATATCTTCGTCCACTTCCCTTCTGGCCATCCAGAACGGAAGCTCGAGGGGCGTCATAATCCAGGAACAGCTGCTGATAGCGGCCATAGGCCTGGGTGTGATAATCCTGCTCTATAAAATCAGGGCCATAGGCCTGTTCAGGTTTTTCGCCAAGATGGGCTATGTCCTGTCGCTGGCGGGGCTGCTGATTCTGGTGAGCCACGCCAATCTCGGGTTCATAAAGGCGCAGACCATCAACGGCGCCACCCGAACACTCCGCGTATTCGGACAGGTCCAGCTGCATGTGTTCGAGTTCGTCAAGGTCCTCATGATAATGTATCTGGCCTGGGCCGTGGACGCATTCAAGAAGGATTCGTTCAAGACGGTGAACTCGCTGAGCCGCAAGCCGCAATATGCCTTCCTGGCCAAGCCCAAGTGGAAGCTGTTTATCTACATATATTTCCCCATAATCAGCATCAGCGTCCTCATCCTCACCGGCAGCGTCTCCAGCACGCTGTTCATAGGCGGGATGATGTTCGCGACCATCCTGATGGGTGGCATAAAGCTCAGGAGCGTGGTCCCCTATGCCCTCGTGGCGGTGGTGGGCTTCGTCCTGTGCATAGGCCTCTACAGCATGTCCGGCGGAGAGATGTTCTCCCGCTTCGGCACCGCGGTGGGCAGGGTCACCCGCGCCTCCGAGGACCCGGAGCAAAAGCTCCTCTCGCTCAAGCGCGGCAGCATAGAATTTCAGGAGGCGCTGGACGAGGTCAAGCAGCCCATAAGCGCGAAAATCGCCATAAGCGAGGGCGGAATTCTCGGCAAGGGCCCGGGCCGGAGCACCCAGAGATATGTGGTCCCCATCATGTTCGAGGACTATATGTTCAGCTTCATAGTGGAGGAATACGGCCTGCTCGGGGCCCTGACAGTGCTGATACTCTACTGCAGCCTCGTGGCCAGAGGCGCGATAATAGTGAGGAACTGCGAGGGGGCCTTCGCCAAGACGGCGGTGGCCGGGCTGGTCCTGCTCATCTCGGGCCAGGCCTTCATGCACATGATGATCAATGTGGATCTGGGGCCTCTCACCGGACAGACGCTCCCGATGATAAGCCACGGCAACAGCTCTTTCCTGGCGTTCAGCATAGCCTTCGGCATCATCCTGTCGGTCAGCCGCATGGCCAAGAAGCGGATAGACAGAGAGACCGAAAAGGCCGTCCCGATAGTCGCCCCGGAGACCGACGAGATCCGTGAATCGCTCGGAGATTTGGAACAATTGGACAATCAGTGATATAGCTATGGAACATAAAGCTTTGAGGATAATCATCAGCGGCGGAGGCACGGGAGGGCACATCTTCCCGGCAGTCTCGATCGCCGGCAAGCTCAGGGAACTGAACCCGGAGAGCAAGATACTCTTCGTGGGCGCCCTCGGAAAGATGGAGATGGAGAAGGTCCCGGCAGCGGGCTATGAGATAGTGGGCCTGCCGATAGCCGGCCTCCAGAGAAAGCTGACACTGAAGAACATATGCGGCGACATGCTGGTCCCCTTCAAGCTGGCGGCGAGCATGGTCAAGGCCCGCAGGCTGATAAAGACCTTCAGGCCGGACATAGCCATAGGCGTGGGCGGATATGCCAGCGCCCCGCTGCTGCGCGCGGCCCAGAGCGCCGGAGTCCCCACCCTCATCCAGGAACAGAACGGCTTCGCCGGGCTGGCCAACAGGATGCTGGGCGAGAAGGCCGACAGGATCTGCGTGGCCTATGAGGGGATGGAGCGGTTCTTCCCGTCCGGAAAGATAGTGATGACCGGCAACCCCATCAGGAGCGACATAGTCCCTCCCACCCCCGAAAGCAGGGCCGAGGGCATGAAGTTCTATGGCCTGGACCCCTCCAGGAAGCACATCTTCATAGTGGGCGGCAGCCTGGGAAGCGGCACCCTGAACAAGTCCATGCGCAAATGGATTTCAGGAGGCTGCGTGGGCGGCGACGACGTGGAGATCATCTGGCAGTGCGGAAAATACTATAAGAGCGGAGTGGACGCCTTCATGGAAGAGGCCGCCGCAAGCGGGCTCGGCGGGGACACTCTCCGCAGAATACACCATTTCGACTTCATATCGCGCATGGACCTGGCCTATGACGTGGCCGACATCGTGATCTCCCGCTCGGGGGCGAGCACCGTGTCCGAGCTGTGCGCAGCCCGCAAGGCGGCCATATTCGTGCCCTCGCCCAACGTGGCCGAGGACCATCAGACCCACAACGCCATGGCCCTGGTCCGCAAGGACGCGGCCGTGCTGGTGAAGGACGATAGGGCCGAGGACGAGCTCATGGCCACCGCACTCTATCTCCTCAAGGACAGCCGCAAGCTGGCGTCGATGGAGAAGAACATCGCCCTGCTGGCCAGGCCGGACGCCGCACTCACCATAGCAGAAGAAGCTTATAAACTGGTAAAATAATGGAATACAGCAACATATATTTCATAGGAATCGGCGGAATCGGGATGAGCGCCATCGCACGCTACTACCGCTTCAAGGGTCTGAATGTTTCGGGCTATGACCGGACGCCCTCGGAGCTCACCGCCGAGCTGGAGAAGGAGGGCATCGCCGTCCACTATGACGACGACCCGTCCCGGATCCCCGCCGACGTGGAGCACACCCTGGTGGTCTATACCCCGGCCGTGCCCGCCGACCTCGGCGAGATGGTCCATGCCCGGGAGAAGGGCTACCGCATAATCAAGCGATCGCGCATGCTCGGGGAGATCGCCCGCGGACAGCGCTGCCTGGCGGTGTCCGGAACCCACGGAAAAACCACCACCAGCACGCTTGTGGCCCACATTCTCACCGAATGCGGCGAAGGCTGCACGGCCTTCCTGGGCGGCATCTCCAAGAACTATGACACCAACATGCTCATGAGCCATACGCCCACCGTGGTCGCCGAGGCCGACGAGTTCGACAGGTCCTTCCTGCAGCTCTTTCCCGAGACGGCGGTGATAACGGCCATGGACGCCGACCATCTGGACATCTATGGCACGCTGCAGGCCTATCAGGACGCCTTCAGGGAGTTCGCCTCGCAGGTGTCCGGCCATCTGATAGTGAAAAAAGGCCTTCCCGTGGGCCCGGAGAACACCAATGCGCACATTTACACATATGCCTATGACGACCCCGAGGCCGATTTCCATGCCGAGAACATCTCCGCCGACAGGGCCGGACGCTTCTGCTTCGACCTGGTGTGGCCGGGCGGAAGGGTGGCCGGAATGCGTCCCGGAATCCCCGGATGGGTCAATGTGGAGAACAGTGTGGCGGCTTCGGCGGTGTGCCTGCTCTACGGCATTTCCCCGGAGGCGGTAAAAAAGGCCATCGGAAGTTTTTCCGGCGTAAAAAGAAGGCTGGACATCCATGTGAATTCGGAAAATCTTTCGTACATTGACGATTATGCCCATCATCCGCAGGAACTTGCCTCGGCCATAAGCTCGATAAGGGAGATATTCCCCGGGCGGAAGCTCACGGCAGTGTTCCAGCCGCATCTGTACACCCGCACCCGCGACTTCGCGGAAGGGTTCGCGCAGTCGCTGAGCAAGGTGGACAGGCTGATTCTGCTGGACATCTATCCCGCAAGGGAGGAGCCCATCCCCGGGGTGAGTTCGAGCCTGATATTCGACAGGGTCACCGCGCCGGAAAAGGTACTGATAAGGAAAGAGGAACTGATGGACCTGCTCGGAAAGGAGAAGCTGGACGTGCTGGCCACCTTCGGGGCCGGCAATGTGGACAGATACATAGAGCCCATCACTGAGATGCTCGAAAAAAGGCTCGGAAAATGACGGGAAAGGCCGCGCGCATATTGTTGTCGGCGGTGGTCGTCCTCACGGCCGCCCTCTTCACTTTCACCCTGTGCAGGGAAAGCGCGGTGAGCCGCTCGCTGCTCTCGTGCACGAAGGTGGAGATTGAAGTGGCCGACAGCGCACGGCTCGGATTCGTGACCTCCGGCGACATCCGCCGGATTCTCGCGGAGAACTGCGCACCCCTCACCGGAAGGAAGCTGGACAGCGTGGACCTCGCCGGAATCGAGAAGGTGCTGAATTCCAGAGGCGCGGTGCAGGGGGCCCAGGCCTGGACCACCGGAGACGGGACGGTCCATGTCAGCGTGTCGCAGAGGAGCCCGGTCCTGCTGCTCAGGCGCGGTCCGGACGCATGGTATGCCGACAGCGAAGGCTATCTCTTCCCGAAGTCGAAGGACGTCAAAATCAGCGTGCCGACGGTGGACGGAGACATCCCTCTCGGCATCCGGAGCGACTTCAGGGGCATGCCCGAGGCTCCGAAGGAGAGGGCGTGGCTGGACGGAATGCTGCGGATGTCGCGGTTCCTCCAGGGAAGCAGGGAATGGCGCCGGGCCATAAGGGAGATAAAGGTGGACTCGGGCGGAGAGCTGGTCCTGTACCCGGTGAAGGGGAAGGAGCGCTTTCTGTTCGGCCGTCCGGAGGACTTCGAGAGCAAGTTCGCCAGGATGGAGGACTATTACAGATATATCGTTCCCGCCAGGGGAGAGGGATATTATTCCTCGGTAAATATTAAATTTGACGGACAGATTGTCTGCAGAGAAAAATAAAAGAAACGCGATATGGATATGGAGGAGAGATATATAGCCGCAGTGGACCTGGGCTCGTCGCAGACGAGGCTCACGGTCGCGAGGATAAACGGTGACGACATTCAGATCCAATACTATGGGGAGACGGCTTCGGACGGAATCCGCAACAGCGCCGTATTCAATCCCAAAAAGGCCGCCGAGCCGCTCAGAAAGCTGATTTCCGAAGCGGAGAATGAGCTGAACATAAAGATCCTGCAGGTCGTGGTGGGTCTGCCCCGCTGCGACGTGAGGCAGGAGAACAACAGCGCCAAGGCCCTGAGGGCCGTCCCGGACGAGTGCATCAGCGAGACCGAGGTCGAGGAGCTCAAGGCCATAGCCCAGGACGACTACCCCAACATAGACCCGGAGAAGGAGACTCTCTACGGGGCCGTCGCCCAGTCCTTCGACTGCGACGACAATTTCCAGATCGTGGAGAACGAGATAGTGGGCATGGTCAGCCGCGAATTCACCGGCAACTTCAAGCTCTTCATCGGAAAGAAGAGCCCGACCAAGGCCATAGACAAGGTGTTCAACAACCTGGAGGTGGCTGTGGCCAAGAAGATCTTCACCCCGGACGCGCTGGCCAAGGCCGTGCTCACCGAGGACGAGAAGGAATCCGGCGTCGCGCTCATCGACTTCGGAGGCGGAGCCGCTTCCGTGACCATATACAAGGGCAAGATACTCAGGCACTATGCCAGCATCCCGTTCGGCGGCAAGACCATAACCGACGATATCAAGAACGAGTGCACCATCTCCGAGGAGCTGGCCGAGAACATCAAGCTCGCCTATGGCGCCTGCATGCCCGACCGTCTGCAGACCCTCGCGGAGAAGATTCTCCAGATCGAGGGCGAGGAGAACATGACCGGTCCCAAGCAGATACCGGTGAAGTATATGTCCGAGATCATCACCTGCCGCGAGCAGGAGATCCTGGACGCGCTGCTCTATGAAATCCAGCAGAGCGGGCTGGCCGACGCGCTGCGCAGCGGAATAGTGGTGACGGGAGGCGGAGCCAGGATGGCCAACCTGCTGCCCTTCATCAAGGAATGTTCGGGCTACGACGCGAGGGTGGGACGCCCCAGACACCTGTTCTCCATGTCGGGATGTCCGGAGGCCAATTCCGCGACCGCGGTGACTTCGCTGGGCATGATGCTGACCGCAAAGGCCGACCCCAGGCTCAACTGCATAGACGCCATGGAAGATGTGGAGCCCGCAGCGGAGGAAGTTCCCGTGCCGGAGGCCACAGAAGTGCCTGAAGACGGGCCCGAAATGCAGGTGGAGCAGACGGCCGGAACCTCCGAGACCAGAGTCCCCGAGGCCGCCGTCACGGAGTCTGCCGGAGAGGAAGCCGCCGCGGAGGACGCCGGACCTCAGGAAGAAGAACAGGCCACCGACCTCTTCGGACAGCCGCAGGAGGAGCCCGCCGCCGAAAAAGGCGGCTGGTGGAGCCGCAGGAAAAAGCAGAAGCCCGTCAAGGAAAAGAAGCAGGAGAAACAGCACAGGAGCAACCTGCTGGGAGTCCAGTGGAAGCACATAGTGAACAAGATGGAGGACATGTATAACGAGGCCGGCAAGGAAGAGGTCTAGAAAAGAACAACGGATTATGGGCATAGAATACGACACTCCGGATTTCGTCGCCTCCGACTGGGAGAACGAGAATTCCATAATAAAGGTGATAGGTGTGGGCGGAGGCGGCTGCAACGCCGTGACCTACATGTATAACCAGAAGATAAAGGGCTGCAACTTCCTAGTCTGCAACACCGACTCGCAGGCCCTGCACAAGAGCAACGTCCCCAACAAGGTCCAGCTCGGAGATGGACTGGGCGCCGGTACGAACCCCACCAAGGGCCGCAACGCCGCGCTCGAGTCGCAGGACATCATAACCGAGAAGATTCTCAACACGGGGACCCAGATGCTGTTCATCACGGCGGGAATGGGCGGCGGCACCGGCACCGGAGCCTCCCCCGTCATAGCCAGGATGGCCAAGGAGAAGGGCATACTCACGGTGGCCGTGGTGACCATCCCCTTCAAGAACGAGGGCAACGACTTCCTCTCCAAGGCTGCCGACGGCATTCACGAGCTGGAGAAGAATGTGGACAGCCTCCTGATAATCAACAACGAGAAGCTCTATTCCTTCTTCGGCAAACATCTCATCCAGAACGCCTTTCCCAGGGCCGACGAGGTGCTGGCCACTGCCGTGCGCGGCATAATCGAGATCATAACCACCTCCGGCTTCATCAATGTGGACTTCGAGGACGTAAAGACCATGATGAAGAACAGCGGCATGGCTCTGATGGGCTGCGGCACCGGCAGCGGCAAGAACAGAATCGACGATGCGGTGAAGGGGGCCATGGAGTCTCCCCTGCTCAACGACTTCGACCTCAAGAGCTGCAAGAACCTGCTGATAAACATCACTGTGGGCAATAACGAGAAGGGCCTCACGATGGAGGAGCTCGGAAAGATCAGCGACATGATTTCGGCATACACCGGCAATGTGGCCAAGTTCAAGAGGGGCATCATCTATGAGGACTCTCCGGAATGGGGCGACAAGATCAGGATAACTGTTGTGGCCACGGGCTTCAAGATGAACCTGATAGGCATCACGGGCTCCGACCTGGGCAAGCTCATCCTCATCACCAAGGACTTCAAGTACAGAGACGCCCTGCCCGTGGAGAACGGCGAGGTGGTCCTGCCCGAGGAAAACATACAGATCAACAAGATCGGATTCAACAATTCCGACAACAACCGCAAGTTCCACTTCGACAAGCCCCCCGTCCTCATCCTGGAGTCGGGCCAGAGCAAGTCGGAGCTGGAGGAGACGGCCGCCATCAGAAGGGCCGTCAGGAAAACCAGAACTGAGGAATAGACATCATGACAAGAAGGACAAGAGTAAGATTCGCTCCCTCCCCCACCGGCCCGCTGCACATGGGCGGTGTGAGGACAGCTCTGTATAACTATCTGTACGCCAAGCAGAACGACGGCGACTTCGTGCTGCGCATAGAGGACACCGACTCCCGCCGCTTCGTCCCCGGGGCGGAGGAATACATAATCGAGGCCCTGCGCTGGTGCGGAATTTCGCCCGACGAAGGCGTGGACGGGAACGGCAGGGTGGTCGAGACCCCGTCGGAAAGGCATCCGCACGCGCCCTACCGCCAGTCGCAGCGCAAGGGCATATACCGCAAATATGCCGACCGGCTGGTGGCTTCGGGCTATGCCTACTATGCCTTCGACTCCGCAGAGGACCTGGAGAAGAAGAGAACCGAAGCCGAGGCTGAGGGAAAGACTTTCATCTATAACCATATATCCCGCATGTCTCTGTGCAACTCACTGACTCTCAACAAGGAGGAGACTGAGCGCAGGCTTGCGGAGACCGCGGACTGGACCATCCGCTTCAAGATGCCGGAGAACACCGTGGTGAAGATGGACGACCTCATCAGGGGCCACATAGAGGTAAACACCGACACCCTGGACGACAAGGTGCTCTGGAAGAGGGCCGACGAACTGCCGACCTATCATCTGGCCAACATAGTGGACGACCATCTGATGGAAATCACCGAGGTCATCCGCGGAGAGGAGTGGCTTCCCTCCCTTCCTCTGCACTGCCTTCTCTACAAGGCATTCGGCTGGGAGGACACCATGCCGCGCTTCGCCCATCTCTCCCTGCTGCTCAAGCCCGTGGGCAACGGCAAGCTGAGCAAGAGGGACGGCGACAAGCTGGGATTCCCGGTGTTCCCGCTGCAGTGGGTCAACTCCGAGGGCGAGAGGTCGCACGGCTACCGCGAGGACGGCTATTTCCCCGAGGCCTTCGTGAACATGCTGGCCATGCTGGGATGGAATCCGGGCGACGACAGGGAGCTTTTCTCCCTGGACGAACTCGTGCCGGCCTTCTCGCTGGACAAGGTCCAGAAGGCCGGAGCGAAGTTCAACCCCGAAAAGGCGAAGTGGTATAACAAGGAATATCTCAGGATGAAGTCCGACGATGAGCTCGCCGGCCTGTTCGTCCCTGTGCTGGAAAGCCACGGGGTGAAGGTCACCGGAGACGGCACGGCCGATTTCGCGGCGCACTCCTTCCCCATGGACTATGTCCGCAGGGTGGTGACGCTGATCAAGGAAAGAGCCTCCTTCGTGGCGGATTTCTGGACCATAGCCTCCTATCTTTTCGTGGCGCCGGAGGATTTCAGGGGCTTCGGCATCAAGGCCGGGGCCGCCGTGGAGCAGAAGCAGGACAACCGTCCGGCTGACCCCAGGGCCAAGGTCTATGACGACACCCTCACCGCGCCCTTCCTGGCCAAGGACGCCGACAAGTTCTGGAAGGGCGACATTCCCACGCAGGCCGCGGAGACCGTTTCGCACATATGCGGAGAATACTGCGGCGCCTTCGAGAAGGAGGGCCTGGAGCAGGAAATCGAGGCCCACATCAAGGGCAACGGATGGCCTATGGGCAAAGTGATGAACTGTCTGAGGCTCGCCCTCACCGGCTCGGCCAGCGGACTGGGCATAGCCGACATCGTCTCCTTCATCGGCAGGGACGAATTCGCAAAGAGGATGGAATACGCCGTCAGCAGACTTGGCAACAACGCATAATACATTCACGATCATGAAAATAGGCATATGCAGCGACCACGCCGGATTCCGGTACAAGACAATGATCATCTCATATCTCAACAGAAAGGGATATGAGACGGTGGACTTCGGCACCGATTCCGAAGAGAGCATGGACTACCCCGATGTGGCCCATCCGCTGGCCAACGCCGTGACCGGCGGCAAGGTGGACTGCGGCATCGCACTCTGCGGAACCGGCAACGGCATGTCCCTGTCGCTGAACAAGCACACGGGCATACGCGCGGGCCTCGCCTGGAACCCTGAGGTGGGCCATCTGGTCAAGGCTCACAACAACGCCAACGTGCTCGTCCTTCCGGCCAGGTTCGTGTCCTACAGGATGGCTCTGAACATCATGAAGGCATGGCTCAGTACCGAGTTTGAGGGCGGCCGCCACCAGAGACGCATAGACAAGATCGAGAAGTGGTAGAAGAACTTCCGGACCTCAGTCCTCTCCGGGCCCTGCGCGGGACCGGAGTCTTTTCTCATGACATAGACGATTATCCGGGAGGCATAATCTTGCCCCTGGACAAGCCCTACCGCTGGACTTCAGCCGACGCGGTCCGCAAGATAAAGTGGAACGCCTGCCGGCATTTCCGCAAGAAGAATCTGAAGGTGGGGCACGCAGGCACCCTGGACCCTCTGGCCACGGGCGTGCTGCTGGTGTGCATAGGCAAGGCCACCAAACTGGCCGACGGCCTGCAGCGGCACGACAAGGAATATGTGGCCGGCATCAGCTTCGGAGCCACGACCCCTTCCTATGACCTGGAGAAGGAAATCGACGCCATATATCCGGTGGACGGGGTCAGCCGCGAGGCTCTGGAAAGGGTTCTCCCCTCTTTTCTGGGGGAGCAGGAGCAGGTGGCCCCGCTTTTCTCGGCCAAGTCCGTGGACGGAGTCCGGGCCTATGAGCTGGCCCGCAAGGCCTACCGCGCCGCCATGCGCAGCGGGGAGTCCTTTGACCATGCGGCCGCAGGGGAGCTTTCGCGCCAGTGGATCAATATCAGGGAGATAGAACTTCTGGGCTTCTGGCCCGAGGGCAAGCCGGCAGAGGTCACGGAGACCGCGGGGACGGAAAACGCCCGGAATCTCCGCATCAATGTCACCGACAACAGCGCCCTGCACCTTCCCCATGCCGAAATCAGGGTCGTATGCTCGAAGGGGACCTATATCCGCGCCCTGGCGAGGGACCTGGGCGAGGCGCTGGGCTCGGGCGCGCATCTGGACTCTCTGCGCAGGACCCGCTCGGGAGAGTTCTCCGCATCGGAAGCCATGTCGCCCGACAAGGCCATAGCCGCCCTTTTCCGGACTTCGGAATAGCCATATACCCGGGCTCTCCGGACTCTATCTTTTCTTTTTGAAAGCTTCGACGAAGTAGCTCACTCCGCCGCAGAGAAGCTGCACGACCACCTGGGACTCATGCGAGAGGGTGGCCAGGACTATGCCCGTGGCCACCGGGATGCCATAGACCCCCTGCACGGCCAGCGACAGCATGTAGTGATAGGCGCCGAAGCCGCCGGGAACCGGAACCACTGAACTGGTGGCGCCGACGACCATCAGGAACAGGGCGTCCAGCATGTCCATGGACCTCAGTGTCTCAGTGCCTTCGCCTATGTCCATGCCCTGGATGGCCCACAGGACGGTGGCCGACATCATCCAGTAGCAGGCCCATATGCCCACGGTGATGACCGCGAACATCCAGCCGTGCTTCATGTGCAGGCTGGATGTCACGCCGCGCCAGATTCCGGCCATGAATCCCCAGACCTTCGCGCAGAGTCCGCTTCTGTCGCGGAAGTGCCTCACGGCGGCAACGGCGAGGATGACGGCGGCCAGAGCCGGCAGCAGCACCCATGAGAGGTCCATGCCGCCTGCGGCCTTGTCCACCACGTTTTCCCTGTAGAAATCCCAGGACTTGTCCCATGTGACGGCCAGGGTGATGAGCAGCACGGCCAGCATCGAGAGCACGTCCCAGGCGCGGTCCAGGAAGACGGTCCCGAGCACCTTGTCATAGGACGCGAGCTTTCTGCCGCCGGGGCCGGGCGCGGAATTGCGGGTGATGTAGCCGCAACGGACCAGTTCGCCCACCCTGGGGAG
>CAVIVH010000027.1:0-2272 GCA_963646185.1 bacterium
TTCCCGGACTTTTCACCCCGGTCAAGACCGACGGAATGGTCCTGCTTGACGGCGGAATGAGGAACAACTATCCCAACGACATCGCCAGACTTCTGGGCGCGGATTATGTCATAGGCGTGGACCTGAATTCCGGCTATAAGTCCTATGACGGGCTCAAGAACCTGACTGACATTCTGATACAGGGGTCCGACATGCTGGGAAGGGAGTCCTATGAGACCAATGTCCCGCTCGCCGACGTCAACCTGAAGCCCGAGCTCGGCGACTACCATATGCTCAGCTTCGACCCGGTCAGCATAGACAGTCTGATAACCCTCGGATACCGCGCGGCGGAAAGCCAGGAGGAGGCTCTTGCCCGGATCAAAGCCGCCGCCGGGGCCGATTCGCTCACCTACCGTCATCCGGCCGCCCACAATCTGCTGACCGACAAGGTGAAGATTTCCGGAGTGGAGATCAGCGGAGTCAGCGAAGACGAGAGCCGCTATCTGATGAGGAAGATCAGGATTCATGCAGGCCAGGACATGGATGCTGAAGACATCGACGACGCAGTCGCCACGATCTATGGCACCAAGGCCTTCGACTATGTCACCTATGAGCTCATAGGCCGCGAGGAGCCTTTCCGCCTGGTGTTCAACTGCAAGAAGGGCCCGGTCCATCATCTTGGCCTGGGCGGCAGGGCCGACACCGACGAGACCGTCGCGCTCCTGCTCAACCTGGGATTCAATGTCCACAGCCTGCGCGGCAGCGCCTTCTCCTTCACCGGAAAGCTGGGCTCCAACCCCTGGACCAGGCTGCAGTATTACTACAAGACCGCCTTCGGGCCCACGGTGAACGTGGCCACCACCTTCAAGTATGTGCAGAAGAACAAGTTCAGCCTGGGCGAGACCCTCTTCAACGTGGAATATTACAACACCAGGACCGAGGCCTATCTCTCCAATATGAAGTGGGCCAGGCTGGACGTGAACTATGGCATAAGGGGCGATTTCTACAGGCTCGGGTCCATGATGGTCAGCAACCCCATGAGCGGAATCTCTGACTTCAAGAAGAACTATTACCTCTCCGCCTTCGCGTCGTTCAAGGCCGACACCTTTGACGACGGATATTTCCCCACGAAGGGAGTCAGCTTCGGCCTGGACTATTCCTGGGTGTTCGGAGGCACTCCCGACAAGGTGAAACCCTTCCGCATACTCAAGGCGGACTTCCGCATGGTCATAGGCGGGAACCGGACTCTGTCCTTCCTGCCTTTCGCATCGACCAGGTTCCTGATGGGCAACGAGGCGGTTCCCCTGCCTTTCGTGAACATGATCGGCGGACGCATGGCCGGGCGTTATCTCGACCAGCAGATTCCGTTCATCGGCGTCACCAATGCCGCCTCCTGCGGAGACTATCTGCTTCTGGCCGGAATCGACATCCGCCTGCGCATAGGCAAGAACAACTATGTGTCCGCGATAGCCAACGCCGCCGACTCGGCCTCCGCCCTCAGCGAGCTGACCGTTTCTGACTCGTTCTCTCTGGGCGCCGGCCTGGAATATGCCTACAATTCCATAATCGGACCGTTCAGGGCCGATGTCCACTGGTCCAGCATTTCCAGAAAGGTCGGGGTCTATCTGGGCGTGGGCTTTGATTTCTAGGCCTATGGAAGAGAACGCGAAGAAGATTCTGACACGTCTGCAGGCGCAGTGCGCCAGAAGGGAGTACTGCCGTTCCGACATCGAGGCCAAGGCGGCCCGGGACCTTTCTCCGGAGGAGGCGGCCGAAGTGGTGGAAAGCCTCGTGAAGGACGGCTTCGTGGACGACCTGCGCTATGCCTCGGCCTTTGCCAGGGAGAAGGCCTCGCTGCAGGGCTGGGGCAGGATCAAGATAAGGTTCATGCTGTCAGCCAAAAAGATAGCCCCCGATGTCATAGCGGAGGCCCTGGAGGAAATCGATTCCGATTCCTTGGACCGCAAGCTGGACGCGCTGGTCTCGGCCAGGGACCGGCAGCTTAAGGACGACCCCGACCGCCGCTTGAAGGTGATCCGCTATGCCCTTTCCCGCGGATATTCCTATGACGAGGTGAAGGCTTCGCTCGCCCGGCTCGGAGTATAGGACGTTTTTCCAATTGGATAGCACGCAAAAGATGCGTAAATTTGCGGCCCGTCCGGGGAACGCATGGCTCCCGGATTGAAGTAGTGTGAAATACTAAAAATACAGTGATATGGTAAAAATCAATGTCAGCGGATGCAAGTCCTTCGTCAAGGACTCTGAATGCGCGCAGTACATGGACAAGGCTCTG
>CAVIVH010000027.1:2320-11147 GCA_963646185.1 bacterium
AGTCTCTCCTGGAGGAGTTCGACTCCATCAGGGATGAATGGAAGGCCAAGGGCGTGAACCTGGTCGTGGTGATCGGCATCGGCGGTTCCTATCTCGGAGCCCGCTGCGCCGTGGAGGCTCTTTCCCACAATTTCGCAAAGCAGCTTTCCCGTCATGACAACCCCGAAGTGGTCTTCGCCGGCAACAATCTCTCAGAGGAATATGTGGCCGAGCTTATGGACTTGGTGGCCGAGAGAAACGCCGCCTGCGTGGTGATTTCCAAGTCCGGCACCACCACCGAGCCCGCCGTGGCCTTCAGAATCGTCAAGGAATATCTCGAGAAGAAATATAAGGACGCCGCCGAGAGGATAATCGCCATCACCGACGCCAGGAAGGGCGCCCTTAAGACCCTCGCCACACAGGAAGGCTACAGGACCTTCGTGGTTCCCGACAATGTGGGCGGACGCTTCTCCGTCCTCACCCCTGTGGGACTCCTTCCCATAGCCCTGGCCGGCTTCGACGTGCGCGCCATGCTGAAGGGTGCCTGCGAGATGGAGAAATCCCTGGCCGAGAAAGGCGGCGGGAACCCCGCAGTGCTCTATGCCGCAATGCGCAACCTCCTCTATTCCGAGTATGGAAAGAAGGTGGAAATCCTCGTGTCCTACAACCCCAAGTTCCAGTATCTCGGAGAGTGGTGGAAGCAGCTCTACGGCGAGTCCGAGGGCAAGGACGGCAAGGGCATCTTCCCCGCATCCGTGAACAACACCGCTGACCTCCATTCCATGGGCCAGTTCATCCAGGAGGGAGAGAGAGTGATGTTCGAGACAGTGGTCAACATCGAAAAGAGCAACAGAAGCGTGGTGATCGGCAGCGACGCCCAAAATCTCGACCAGCTCAACTATCTGGCCGGCAAGCATGTGGAGCACTGCAACGAGAAGGCTATGCTCGGAACCCGCCTCGCCCACATCGATGGCGGCGTGCCCCAGATCGAGGTGTCCGTCGAGAAGATTGACGAGTACAACCTCGGAGGATTGTTCTATTTCTTCGAGTTCGCCTGCGGCGTGAGCGCCTACACTCTCGGAGTCAATCCTTTCAACCAGCCCGGAGTGGAGGCCTACAAGAAGAACATGTTCGCCCTCCTCGAGAAGCCCGGCTACGAGGCCCTCTCCGCCGAGCTCAAGAACAGGCTTTAATCCGCATCAGGCTTTCTTTCTGAACCTGAATGTGATATCCTCAAATGTGCCGTCGGGTTTCCGGCGGTACATTTTTTGGTTTGTGCCGGGGGTGCTCAGAGGACCCAGATGCCTTATGTAGGGTCCTATCTTTATGTAGTCGAAATTGTTACGGTCTATGGCCGGGGAGATTACGGTCTTTCCGGAATACCAGGCCGTCTTCAGTCCCGGATGCCCGGAGCGGACAGAGGCGGCCAGCGAGTTCACCGCCGCCGGGTCCGAGTCTCCGCCCATGAACGCGACGCAGGTTATGTCCCTGCCGCCTTCGTCTTCAATCAGCCGGTCCAGGGCCTCCGCGGAGAGTTCCGTCCCGGAGTCCTTCCACAGATACGGGCTGTGGCAGCCCGGACAGCGGCACGGGCAGCCGGAGATGTTTATCGCGAGTGTCGTCTCGTCCGGCACTTCCTGAAAGACGATGTCGCTGTTGACATATCTCAGCATCCCCTCTATGCCTGCCCTTCTGCGGCGTCAAGCTCTTCCTTTGCGGTGCCCACCGTGTATTTGTCCTGGCCCGCATAGAAGCGGCGGCGGGCCTCCTCCTGGCGAGCCATCGAGAAGTTGCTCACCCTCTTGAGATAGCCGATGATCCTGGTGAGATAGTCCACATTGGCGGAATGGCAGACCGGACATTCTTTGAGGTAGCGCTTGTCGATGTGCCCGCAGTCGTTGCAGACCGTGTTCGGGATGTTGAATGTGAAGTAGTTGCAGCCTTCGCGGGCGGCCACCCTCAGCAGCTGGCGGTACTGCGCCGCCGAGAGATGCTCCTCCAGATTCATGTGCAGCGCCGAGCCTCCGGTCAGATGCTCTATGTATGGGGTGCCGTGGAGCTTCATCTTGTCCAGGATGGTGAGCGAGTCGTCCTCCACTATGTAGAAATAGGAATTGTAGCAGTCCCTGGGCACGAGATACCCGTCCTCCCTGTCCCATTTGGCGTGTTTCACGCCCACGTTTTCGGCGGGGATCATCTCGCAGTTGAACATGACCTCTTTGGTCCTGTAGGATCTGTTGTATTTCTCGATGAGGCCGAGTATGCCCTGTACGAACTCTAGATACCTGTCGTTGGGGGAAATCTTCAGGCCCATGAATTCGGCGGCCTCCACCAGTCCGTTGATGCCTATGGTCAGGTACTGGCGGTTTATGTTTATGTAGCCGGCGTCGAACAGAGGCAGCATCCCGTTGTGCTGCAGCTCCTTGAGGTTCTCGTTATATGCGAGCTGCACCTTGTGGCACATGTCCGTGATGCCTCCGAGGTACTCCATATAGTCCAGGCCGTGGTTCACGGCGTACTGCACGCAGCGGTTGAGGTTTATGGTGAGCACGGACTTCGACCCGGTGCTCACTCCGCCGGCTCCCAGCGTGTAGCTGAAACCGTTGTCCTGTATCTCGTTGCGCAGACGGCAGCAGGAGGACAGCGAGTCGGCGTTGTCGCTCATATAGGTGAAGAAGGAGTGGCCTTCGGCATACATCTCGGCGGTGAAGTCGCCCCATTCCCTATCCTTGCAGTCTCCGTTTTCGGTCAGCAGGGCCATGGTCTCCACGGGGAAGGTCAGCACCGTGCGGGTGCGCTCCCGGTTGAACCACTTCATGAATCTCTTCTGCAGCCACGAGAGCCCCTCCCAGTCGGGTTTGGACCCGTCGGGGAAGCGGAATTCGCCGAACAGGCTCTCGAAGTAGTATCTGTCATAGTAGGAAATGTTCCAGAACACGGCCTGGAAATTCCTGGCGCCGGTGGGCTGGTTGAGCGAATAGACAATCTGCTCGAAGCAGTCCGTGAGCACCTTGTCCATGGTGCGGTGCCTGAGGCTCAGGTCCACCACTTTGTCGGGGTCCTTCCAGTAGTCCTTGCCGTAGTCCTTCTGGATGAAGTAGTTCATATACATGAGGAACTCCGGGGTGGCGCAGGCTCCGGCCAGCATGGAGCTGACTATGAACACCATGTTGATGAAGCCTCCGCAGAAGGACTTGAGGTTGGTGGGGGCGGTGGAATTGCCGCCTATGGATGTGGTCCCGCTCAGCAGCCACGGGTACATGGTTATGGACGCGCAGTAGTTGGCGAGGCTGGTCTCGTCGTTCTTATAGATGAAATGGCCGGTGAGCTTGCTGATATATTCCTCGGCCATGGCCTTGCCATACATTTTCTTCAGACGCTCGGTGAGCAGGCGGCGGTTGAGCCTGATGAAGCCCTGCTTGGGCAGCTCGCCGATGAGGGTGGCTATGTTCTTATGCTCGACGTTGGCGTTGGCGTCGAACTTGGAGCCGGTGGCGGCGTTGGCCGCATGCATATAGTCGGTGAAGAACTGCAGCTTCTGCATCACCTCGCGGTCCTCGGTGTGCTCGTGGCGGTAGAGGATGAAGCTTTTGGCCACTTCATAGTAGCCTTCGCTCATCAGCGCCCGCTCCACCTGGTTCTGGATTTCGTCCACCGTGATGTCGTTGTGGATGTCCAGATGGGAAAGGACCTTGGCGATGGACTCGAGATCGGCGTTCACCTTCACGCTCTCGAAGGCCTTGACTATGGCGTTCATTATCTTGTCCAGAGAAAATTTTTCCTTGGAACCGTCTCGTTTCGTGATGGTAAAATTCTTTATGTCCATGGCTGTGAATGATGTAAAGCGGTTATTCGCAAAAAGGTCGTGGCAGTCTGACTTTTACGGGGAGGTCAAAAACTGATTTTGACCTCCCCGTCACTTGCGAATATATGAAAAACTTTCCGACTATCCTCTTCTTTTCGGAGCGTTTTTCGAGCCGGACGCGGCATTGCCTTTCGGGGATGTCGCGCGGATTCCCGACCATGCGGCCTTGGTGGCCGGTCTGGCGGTTCTGTCATAGATAACTCTCAGACTCTTAGCGCTATAGGCCTTCTGCAGACTTGTTGCGGAGACTGCATCGGCGATGTTGAAGTCGAGCTTCGACCAGCTGCCGGTCAGATTGCCCAGGTTGTCCACTCCGAAGGCATATGCCGTCCAGTCGCCGCTCTCGAGGGGATAGAACTCGATTCCGGAATCCCGGCAGTAGAGAACTCCGGAAAAATCCTCTCCGTCCGAGAGGTCTGCGGCCAGGTTGTCCAGCACGGAGTTGAAGAAGACCACGGGGTCCCCGCTGTAATTCTGCCTGATGTCCTCCGGATAGCTTATGTCCATATAGTAGCCGAATTCGGAGCCGGTCCGGACCGTGAAGGCATCCACTTCGGTCTCCGCCTCGCCGTCGTCGATTGTCCGCCTTCCGTCATATGAGATTTCATAGGTGTCGTCCTGAACCATCTTTATGGCCTCGGTCCTGAACTGGAGGACGGCATACCTGGTGCCCGGGACTCCGCTGGCATTGACTTCCCAGACCAGCGCCACCCAGTCGCCGTCGCCGGCGTCAAGGGCGTCGAAGGAGTTTCTCGAGTCGCCGGAATAGATATAGCTTTTGTCTATGGACGGGTTCTTTTCGCTGATGAGCTTTGCAGGCGAGGACGAATAGGTGTTCTTCCAGTCGTCCAGGCTCACAATGTCCAGATAGTAGGACACGTTGTCGGTGGACTTGACATAGACCGGGTCCACGACATAGGCCCAGCCGTCGCCGCTGTCCACTTCGCGTCCCGTGTAGGAAAGCGTCCAGCAGGGATTTTCGGTGTATTCGGTGTCTGTGCGGCCGTGATATTTTCTCGGGCCTTCTTTCGTGCAGGCGGCTGCGGCCAGCGCAAGGACCAGCGACAGAAAGAGGACTGCGGCCCTGTTTGTCTTGGATTTCATGGTGTTCTGAATTTTAATCCCGCTTTGTCTGCAAAAAGCGTGCGTTTCTGAGTAACTTTGCATCCCGGAGGCCCGCAGCCGGGCTTCCGGCACTTTCAAAACGGACACAGACATGCACACGAGAGAAGAAAAACTGGAGCGCTTCGGCCGCCTGCTCGACATAATGGACCGGCTCAGGGAGAAATGTCCCTGGAACGCGGCCCAGACCCCCGAAACCCTCCGCCCGATGACCCTGGAGGAGGTCTATGAACTCAGCGACGCCGTGATCAGGAAAGATGACGCGGACCTGAAGAAGGAGCTGGGCGACGTCCTGCTCCATATAGTGTTCTATTCCCGCATAGCCCAGGAAGAGGGAAAATATGACGTCGGCGACGTGCTCGATGCGGTGTGTGACAAGATGGTGTTCCGCCATCCCCATGTCTTTTCCGACACCCGGGCCGACGATGCCCAGGCCGTCTCCGACAACTGGGAGATGCTGAAGATGAAGGAGAAGGGCGGCAACCGGCGGATTCTTTCCGGCATTCCCGAGTCCATGCCGTCGATACTCAAGGCCCTTTCCATGCAGGATAAGGCCCGCGGCGTGGGTTTTGACTGGGAGAACCGGGGCCAGGTCTGGGACAAGGTCCATGAGGAGGAGGGCGAGTTCCGCGCGGAGCTGGAGGCCATGGCCTCGGAGTCGGGTTCGGCCGACGAAATAGTGAACGCGCCGTCCGCATCGTCCTCCGAAGAGTTCAGGGCAGCATATGACAGGGCCGAAGAGGAACTGGGCGACTTTATTTTCTCCGTCATCAACGCCGCCAGGCTCTATGGCCTGAATCCGGACACCGCCCTGAGCCGCGCCTGCGCCAAGTTCCGCCGCAGATTCACCTATCTCGAGGAGCACACTCTCAGGCAGGGGAAAAATCTCCGCGACATGACCCTGGCCCAGATGGATGAGCTCTGGGACGAAGCCAAGGCGAAGGGCCTTTAGCGGCCGTTTTGAAATGGCATGATTTATTAGTAATTTCGCGGGATGTTTCCCCGGTGAAGAAAAATCTTTATACCATGCCTGCTGAATACAAGATTACCGAAGTCAAGACCAAAAAGGACCTGAAGAGATTCGTCCGCTTTCCGGACGAGCTGTACAGAGGCTGCCCGCAGTATGTCCCGGCGCTCCACAGCGACCAGGTCAAGTCTCTGACGACATGCTCGACGGCCCGTTACTGCCCCCACGCCATGTGGCTGGCCTGGAAAGACGGCAAGGTGGCCGGACGCATATGCGCGATGGTCAATCCGCGCTATAACGAGCGCTACGGCAAGAAGAGGGCAAGGTTCGGATGGTTCGACACGGTGGACGACTTCGAGGTCGCGAAGCTGCTGACAGGCACGGCGGAGGAATGGGCAAAGGCCCGGGGACTGGACGAAATCCACGGACCGCTCTACTACAACACTCTCGGCAAGCAGGGAATGCTCGTGGAGGGATATGAGAACACCCCTCCCTTCAACTGCCTGTATAACTTCCCCTATTACAACGACTTCGTTACCAGGCTGGGATATGAGAAGGAACTTGACTGGGTGCAGTACCGCATGCCCGCGCAGCAGGGGGCCACGGAAAAGATCCAGAAGTTCGCCTCTCTGCTCAGGCAGAGGTACAATCTGCACGAAGGCAGCATAGACAGCCTCAAGAAGGACAAGGCCATGGTCCGGAAATTCTTCGACATGTACAACCGGAGCTTCGCCGAAAGCGTGGCCAATTTCATACCTTTCACGGATGAGGAGATTGAAGAGGAGGCTTCCTCCGTCATGCAGTTCCTCAGCGACAAGACCAGCGCCATAATCCTGGACGGGAACAACGACCTCGTGGCGTTCGCCATAACCTTCCCGTCCATATCCGAAGCCCTGAAGAAGGCCAGGGGCCGTCTTTTCCCCTTCGGATGGATTCATCTGCTGCGCGCCATGAAGGACTACAGGGTGGTGGACCTGATGCTCAACGGAGCTGTTCCCGAGTGGCAGAACAAGGGCGTTTCGGCCGTATATCATCAGGCCATGGCCGTGAAGTACCACGACATGAAGACCGAATGGGCGATAGCCAACCCCCAGGTCGAGACCAACAGCGCGGTCAATGTCTGGGCCCATTACGGCAATGAAATGTTCATGAGAAGGCGCTGCTATCTGAAGAAAATATAAATCTATGGCGAATACATTATTGGAGAAGGTGCTGAGCCTTCAGGACAAATATCAGAGCCTCCAGGACCAGCTGTCCGACCCTGAGGTGATGTCCGACATGAAGAGATATGTCCAGCTTAACAAGGACTACAAGGAGCTGCAGCCCATAATCAAGGCTGGCCTCGAGTACAAGAAGAGTCTGGACGAACTGGCCCAGGCCAAGGACATCGCCGTGAACGAGAAGGACGACGAGCTCAAGGAGATGGCCAAGATGGAGATAGCCGAGATCGAGCCCAGACTCCCCGAGATGGAGCAGAACCTCAAGCTCCTGCTTATCCCCGCCGACCCCGATGACGGCAAGAACGCCCTTGTGGAGGTCCGCGGCGGCACCGGCGGCGACGAGGCTGCCATATTCGCCGGAGACCTGTTCAGGATGTATTCCAAGTTTGCCGAGTCCAAAGGCTGGAAGCTCGAGGTCACCGACCAGACTCCCGGCACGGCGGGCGGCTACAAGATGATAGTGTTCAAGCTCTCTTCCGCCAGCGACGGAGTCTATGGCGTGATGAAATATGAGTCCGGAGTGCACCGCGTGCAGCGCGTCCCCCAGACCGAGACCCAGGGACGAATACAGACTTCGGCCGCTTCGGTGGCCGTGTTTCCGGAGGCCGGCGAGTTTGACGTGGAACTGAATATGAACGATGTGCGCAAGGATATCTTCTGCGCATCGGGTCCCGGCGGACAGGGCGTAAACACTACCTATTCCGCCATCCGTCTGACCCACATCCCTTCCGGACTCGTGGTGCAGTGCCAGGAGGAACGCTCGCAGATCAAGAACTTCGAGAGGGCTCTCGAAGAGCTCAGGACCCGTCTCTATAACCTTGAGCATCAGAAATATCTCGACGGCATCGCCGCCAAGAGAAAGACCATGGTGTCCACCGGAGACCGTTCGGCCAAGATCCGCACCTATAACTATCCACAGGGCCGCGTCACCGACCACCGCATCAACTGGAGCATGTACAATCTTCCCGCCTTCATGGACGGGGACATCCAGGAGTGCATAGACCAGCTGCAGATTGCGGAGAACGCCGAAAGGCTCAAGGAAGCGGGGGAGTAGCGCCATGGACAGAAAGGACGAGGGCCTGAAGGCTCTGGGCAAGAAGACTCAGTACCGGGACGACTATGCGCCCGAGGTGCTCGAGACCTTCGTGAACAAACATCAGGACAACGACTACTGGGTCCGCTTCAACTGCCCGGAGTTCACCTCGCTCTGCCCCATAACCGGCCAGCCCGACTTCGCGGAAATCAGGATCAGCTATGTTCCGGACGTGAAGATGGTGGAGAGCAAGAGCTTGAAGCTCTATCTGTTCAGCTTCAGGAACCACGGCGACTTCCACGAGGACTGCGTGAACAAGATAATGAAGGACCTGATAGCCCTCATGGACCCGAAATACATCGAGGTCACCGGCTTCTTCACGCCCAGAGGCGGAATCTCAATCTATCCTTATGCGAATTACGGCCGCCCCGGGACGAAGTGGGAGGCCCTTGCCGGGCGCAGGTTCGCCGATCACGACTGAACGGACCCTTTCCCGGTCTTTTCGATATTTTCCAGAATCCTTCCCAGATAGGTCTTGGTCACCGAAATCGGAGGGATTTTTTCGTTGTCCAGCTCGATTTCGTATCTGTCCTTTTCCTTGCGGAGGAGCTTCACCTTGTCCATGTTCACGATATACTGCC
>CAVIVH010000028.1:0-10394 GCA_963646185.1 bacterium
GGGCTGTATCATGCATGCCCCGGAGAGTGTCCATAGTATTTCTTTGTGGACATGATAAAAGAAGAAGACATCAGATTCATGCGCAGGGCCCGCGACCTTGCCGAAAGGGGCGTCGGCGGCGTGAACCCCAACCCTCTGGTGGGCGCGGTCATAGTCCGGGACGGCCGCGTCATAGGCGAGGGCTGGCACGAGCGCTGCGGCAGCCTGCACGCCGAGCGCAACGCATTGAAAAACTGCACGGAAGACCCTGCCGGCGCGACCATCTACGTGACCCTCGAGCCCTGCTGCCATTACGGCAAGACCCCGCCCTGCACCGAAGCTATCCTGCAGAGCGGCATCTCCAGAGTCGTCGCGGGCATCGCCGACCCCAATCCGCTGGTGGCCGGAAAGGGACTGAAAATCCTGGCGGAGGCCGGTCTGGAGGTGGAATGCGGGCTTATGGAAGAAGATCTCCGCTGGCAGAACCGCGTGTTCCTCAAATACATAGAGAAAAAGACGCCCTGGGTGGCCATGAAGACGGCCATGAGCGCGGACGGCAAGACGGCTTCGCGCACCGGCGAGTCGAAATGGATCAGCTGTGCCGAGTCCAGGGCCTATGCCCATGGCCTGCGGAACCGATTCATGGCGGTGATGTGCGGCGCCGGAACAGTGGCCGCCGACGACCCGACGCTGAACTGCCGCCTCGACGGGCCGGTCCGCCAGCCGGTGCGGATAGCCGTGGACAGCCGCCTTGCCACAGACCCCGGATGCAGGATCGTCAGGACCGCCGGGCAGTACCGGACCATATTCGCCTGCACTGCGGAGCGGGATGAGGCTACCGAACGCCGTCTGCTGGACGCCGGGGTAGAAGTCCTGGCGTGCGGGAACAGGGACGGAAGGGTGGATATGGCCGACCTTTTCGCCCGTCTCGGGGCCATGGGCATAGACTCGGTGCTGGTCGAGGGCGGCGGCGCGCTGAACTGGAGCATATACTCCGGTGGCCTGGCCGACGAGCTCTATCTTTTCGTGGCGCCCCGGATTATCGGCGGATCGTCGGCCCCCACTGTAGTGGACGGCGCCGGATTCGAAAGCCCTTCCCTCGCGGCCGGATTCGAATTCATCGGCGCCGAAAGAATCGGAACCGACTGTCTTTTAAGGGCAAGGAAATGTTCACAGGAATAATAGAAGAGACCGGGCGGATTCTCGCCGTCAGAAGGAATCCCGCCGGCGGAGCCGTGCTGGAGATAGGCGCGGAAAGGATTATGGACGGCCTCCGGACCGGGGACAGCGTGGCTGTCAACGGCGTATGCCTCACGGCTTCGGCGCTTTCCGTCAAAGGCTTCTCGGCCGATGTCACCCCGCAGACGCTCCGCATGAGCGCGCTCGGAACCCTTTCGGCCGGAGCGGCGGTCAATCTGGAGCGGGCGATGAGGGCCGACGGACGCTTCGGCGGGCACATTGTCAGCGGCCATGCGGACGGAACCGGCAGGATAGAATCGCTGCGGCGCGAAGGCAATGCTGTGCTTATGCGTGTGTCGGCTCCGGCGGAAATCATGCGCCTGATAGTGCCCAAGGGCTCGGTGGCCGTGGACGGGATAAGCCTCACCGTGGCCATGGCGGGGGAGACGGACTTCATTGTCTCGCTGATCCCGCACACCTTCTCGGCCACTGCCCTGCCGACAAAAAGGGCGGGCGACGCCGTCAATCTGGAAAATGACATCATAGGAAAATATGTGGAGAAACTGCTCGGCCCCCGAAACGGCGGGCTGACCATGGGATTTCTGAAAGAAAACGGATTTTAAACATATGGAATTCAATACTATAGAAGAGGCTCTCGAAGATCTCAGGGCCGGAAGGCTGATAGTGGTGCTGGACGACCCCGGCAGGGAGAACGAGGGCGACCTGGTCTGTTCGGCCAGGGCCGCCACTCCGGAAAATGTCAATTTCATGGCCAGTTTCGCCAAAGGCCTGATTTGCATGCCCATGAGCCGGGAGATGACCGCGCGGCTGGGCCTGCCGCAGATGGTTGCGTCCAACACCGACAATCACGGCACGGCCTTCACCGTGTCCATAGACCATGTCTCCACATCGACCGGCATATCCGCCTTCGAGCGCTCCGCAACGGCGATGGCTGCGGTCCGTGAAGGCGTCTCGCCCTCGGATTTCCGCAGGCCCGGACACATGTTCCCGCTTGAGGCCAGGTCCGGAGGAGTGCTGGAAAGGCCCGGACACACCGAAGCCACGGTGGACCTGATGAGGGCGGCCGGACTGGAAGAATGCGGCCTGTGCTGTGAGATAATGAATGAGGACGGCACGATGATGCGCACCGCCGGACTTATGGAATTCGCGCAGCGTCACTCGCTGAAAATCATTACCATAGAGGACCTTGCAGCCTATCGCCGCCGCACGGAGTTCCTGGTCAGGCGCACTGCCGAGACCGTCCTGCCCACGAGATATGGCTCTTTCCGGGCCTATGGCTATGTGAACCGCATCAGCGGCACCGAGCATGTGGCCCTGGTGACGGGCGACACCGGCGGAGACGCTCCGGTCCTGTGCCGGGTGCATTCCGAATGCCTCACCGGCGACGTGTTCGGCTCCATGCGCTGCGACTGCGGCGAGCAGCTGGACGAGGCCATGAGGCGCATAGCCGCCGCCGGCAGGGGAGTCCTGCTCTATATGAGGCAGGAGGGCAGAGGCATAGGCCTGGTCAACAAGCTCAAGGCCTATGCTCTGCAGGACCGGGGGATGGACACCGTGGAGGCCAATCTGGCCCTGGGTTTCAAGGCCGACGCGCGCGAATATGAATCCGCTGCGGACATGCTCTGGGACCTGGGTGTGAAGAAAGTCATCCTGATGACCAATAACCCACTGAAAATGAGCGGATTGTCGGCCCACGGACTCGAAATTGCCGCCCGCGAGCCGATAGAGCCGGGCCGCAATGCCCGCAACGAATTCTATATGTACACCAAATACAGGAAGATGGGGCATCTGCTCCACTTCAGCGACAGCGAAATGGAAATAATCAATAAAATGAATGCATGATATGAGCAAAGTCAAGACTCTGGAGGGAAATCTCCTGGCCGGCGGCCTGAAAATCGGGATCGTGGCCGCAAGATTCAACGAATTCATCACCGGGAAGCTCCTTGAAGGCGCTCTCGACGCTTTCAGAAGGCACGGCGGCGAAGAAGAGAATCTCACTCTCGCATGGGTGCCCGGCTCTTTCGAGATTCCGCTCACTGCCAAGAAGATGGCCATGAGCGGACGCTATGACGCCGTGGTGTGCCTGGGAGCCGTGATCAGGGGCGCGACGGCCCATTTCGAGATGGTAGCCGGCGAGGCCGCGAAAGGCATAGCCATGGCCGGGCTTGAGAGCGGGATTCCGGTCATCTTCGGCGTGCTGACCACCGACAGCATAGAGCAGGCAGTGGAGAGGGCTGGCACCAAGGCTGGCAACAAGGGCTTCGACGCCATGGTCTCGGCCATCGAGATGGCGAATCTCTACTTGGAGCTCGAATAGATTTCCCGTATCGGGGGCTTCCGGGTCATGGCCTGTTTCCGGCCCTGTTCCTGTTCCGGGCCGGGCAGTCCGCTGATTTACAGCGACTTCAGGAAATCTTCGGCGGCGGCGAGAGTGTCGCTCTTGCCCACGTCGAGCATCCTGAAGCCCGGTTGGACATAGCCCCGGACGGGGTAGTCGGCGCAGGCCCGGACATAGAAATCGGTTATGGAGAATTTTCCTTCCAGGCCATATCTCCGGAATGCGTCGAAAATCCCGTCCGAAATGCGGTGAATTCCGGCGAAGGCCATCTTTCTGCAGCGTGATGGGTCGATGTCGCCGAACGGGGAGCGGACCTCGCCTGTGGTGACATTGGTCCATCCGACCATGCGCATGTCATCGTCAAAAAGCAGATAGCGGCTGGTGGGGCGGTCGCTTACGACCAGAGTGGCAAGGTCGCCGGGACGGGCGGCTGCCCCGAAGGTGCGTATGTCCAGGTTGGAGAGTATGTCCACATTGTGGACGAGAAAACCGCCGCGGCCCCTGAGCAGCGGCTCGGCCTTGAGTATGCCTCCGCCGGTGTCCAGCAGGCAGGCGCTCTCGTCGGAAATTTTCACCTTCATCCATATATCGTTGTTTTCCAGCCATCTGCATATCATGGGCGCGAAGTGATGCACGTTCACCACGGCCTCGTCCACGCCGGCGGCCTTCAGCTTCTCCATTATATGGTACAGCAGGGGATGTCCGTCCACGGGCACAAGTGCCTTTGGCATGGAATCGGTCAGTGGCTTCAGCCTGGTGCCGAGCCCGGCGGCAAAAATCATCGCTTTCATGGTCAGAATGTCTTTTCCAGGCCCATCTCTCTGTGGATGAGCCTCACCGTGATTCCGGGGCGGCCGGCCAGGTGCACGGCCATATGCTGGGCGCAATAGACACTGCGGTGCTGGCCGCCGGTGCAGCCGAAGCACACCTGGAGACTGGTGAAGCCGCGGGCGGCATAGGCCTCCGCATGACGGTCCACAAGGGCATAGGCCTTTTCCAGAAATGAGAAGACACCGCCGTCGTCTTCCAGAAACTTTATGACTTCGGGGTCGGTGCCGTTGAACTGGCGGTAATATTCATAGCGGCCGGGGTTGTTGACGGAGCGGCAGTCGAACACATAGCCGCCGCCGTTGCCGGAAGGGTCGGCCGGGATGCCTTTCTTATAGGAGAAGCTGATCACCGTGACGGTGAGCGGTGGACGGGCGGGGGCTGCGGCGTCATCGTCCTTCCGGCCGGGTGAGGCGGTTTTGCCGTCTCCTCCGGCGGTGGCTTTATGGCCGTCCGGAGCGGGGGCTGCGGCGTCGCGCCGGGACAGGGCATAGGCGGGAAGCGATGCCAGCTGCGCGAGCACGCCGCTCAGATAGGGCCACCTGCCGGAGTCATGCTTCAGCAGCTCCCTGAGATTTTCCAGCGCGAAGGGAATGCTTTCGACAAAATGGGCCTTGCGCTGGAACAGGCCTCTGAAACCATAGGCCCCCAGCACCTGCAGGGTCCGGAAAAGCACGAACAGGCGGAGCCTTTCCCTGAACAGGTCCATGTCCAGATCCGGGACATATCGTCTGAGAGCATCGGCATATGCGTCCACCAGAGCGCGCCGGAGGTCTTCGGGATAGCGGGCCCTGGCCTGCCACACGAAGGATGCGAGGTCATACTGGACCGGGCCCTTGCGCCCGCCCTGGAAGTCTATGAACCGGGGCTCCCCGTCCTTCACCATTACGTTTCTGGCCTGAAAGTCCCTGTACATGAACTTCTCGTCTCCGCAGGAGAGCAGTTCGCCAGCCAGTTCCTCGAAATCGTCCTGGAGGCGGAACTCGTTGAATTCCACTCCGCCGGGCTTGAGAAAGCAGTATTTGAAATAGGAGAGATCGAACATCACGGCCCGTCTGCTGAATTCCGATTCGGGATAGCACAGGCTCCAGTCCATGCCCTCGGCCCCCAGGAACTGCAGGTCCGGGAGCTTCGCCACCGTCTTTGTCAGCAGCTCCCGCTCGGCGGGGGAGTAGTCCCCGCTCTTTCTGCCGGCGGCCACCAGGTCATAGAGGCTGTCTCCGCCCAGGTCTTCCTGAAGATAGGCCATGCCGTCGGGGCTGACGGCATAGACCTCGGGCACTTTGAGGCCCTTTTCCCTGAAATGGCGGCTCATTCCCGTGAAGGCGGCGTTTTCTTCCCGGACCGTCCCGATCACTCCCACTGCCGTGCCGCCCGGACCGCTCAGGCGGTAATAGCGCCGCGCGCTTCCCGAAGCCCCGCCCATCGCGACGGCGCTTTCCGCTTCGGTTCCCGTATATTTTCTGTATAGATCTCTCAGAATTTCCATATCGCGTCCGCGGGAAATGCCCGCTTCCGTAAAAATAGCAATCTTCCGGCAATATTCCCGTCCGGACCGCCGATTTGGGCTCTGGCTTTGTTTAAGTATCGGTTTAGGTGGGAGTTGCGCTTTTTTTTCTACGTTTTCCGATTTTTATTACGATATTGTTACGAAATTTTTAAAGGAATTTTGCAAAACGTTTACAAAACCATTTTATGCGCCGAGCCCATCTTTCTCCGGACAACAACAACCCATTATAAAAATTAACTTTTACCAACTAAACATTACAACACTATGAAGAAAGTTATTTCTTTACTCTTCTTGGTTGCTTGTTTCTCCTGGTCTGCTTATGCCCAGAAGACAGTGTCCGGAAGTGTCGTGGACGAAACCGGAACTCCCGTGATAGGAGCCGGTGTCGTGCTTCAGGGTGCGGCGAATGTCGGAACAATCACCAACGAGGACGGACAGTACAGCCTGTCGGTTCCCGGCAATGACTCTGTTCTCGAATTCTCATGCATCGGATTTGCAACCCAGGAAATCACCGTGGGCGGCAGGTCTGTCATAGACGTTGTTCTCGCCGAGGACAGCAACATGCTGAACGAACTGGTCGTCATCGGTTACGGCACGCAGCGCAAGGGTGATGTCACCAGCGCCGTCGCCAGCGTGAAGGCCGAAGACTTCAATGCCGGTGCCATTCTCGACGCCGGAGACCTCATCACCGGCAAGGTGGCAGGTCTCACGATTGCAAACGGCAGCGGAGACCCCAGCGCCACTTCCACAATCCGCCTGCGCGGTGTCATCTCGCTCGAGGGCAGCTCGACTCCTCTCGTGCTCGTTGACGGAGTGGAGGGAAGCCTTTCTACTGTGGCCCCCGAGAGCATCGAGAGCATCGATGTGCTTAAGGACGCTTCCGCCGCCGCCATCTACGGAACCCGCGGTGCAAACGGAGTCATCCTCATCACCACCAAGAACGGAACCCGCAATGAGAACGTGTCCGTGTCCTATTCCGGTTATGCCAGCCTCTCGAACCTGACCAAGAGCCTTGAGTTCATGTCGGCCGCGGACGTCCGCGCCGGCTACACCGACCTCGAGGACAAGGGCTATGACACCGACTGGGTCAGCGAAATCACCCGCACGGCATTCTCGCACAACCATAACCTCAATGTCAGCGGCGGTCTCAAGAACACCACTTTCTATGCCGACTTCACCTACCGTGACACTCAGGGTACCATCATTGACACCTATAATGAGAGCCTGAACCTCAACGCCGGTGTTTCCCAGTGGCTGTTCAAGGACATCCTCAAGATCGGCATCGACATCCAGAGCCGTCAGCGCAAGAGCGATGTCACCAACTCCTCCTCTGCCTATCACCAGGCAATTCTCCGTAACCCCACCGAGCCCGTGACCAACGAGGACGGCAGCTACTACGAGAATTTCAGCGCCTCCAACTATTACAACCCCGTGGCTCTCATCAAGGCCCGCGAAGGCAGCAACAAGAGCCAGCAGACAAGACTCACCGGCAACATCACCGTGGAGCCCATCAAGAACTGGCAGACCAACCTCAAGATAGCCAGGGTGAATTCGGAAAGCGTTTCCGACACCTTCCGCAACGAATATGACTATCAGAACATCAACAACGGTTACACCGGTCAGGGTACCCTGAGCCACTCCAACTCCGTTCAGGATCTCCTTGAGCTCACCTCCAAGTACAACCTCAACATCGACAAGCATCGTCTTGAGGTTCTCGCCGGCTACAGCTATCAGTACGACGACTACAAGTACTTCTCGGCATATAACCGTGATTTCCCCACCTATTTCTTCGGAACCAACAACATGGGTACCGGCCGCGCCCTCAAGGAAGGCAACGCCTCCATCTCATCTTCCCGCAACGACAGCAAGCTCATCGGCTTCTTCGGCAGAATCAGCTACGGCTATGACAACCGCTACAACATTCTCGCAAGCTTCCGCCGTGAGGGTTCCTCCAAGTTCGGTGACAACAACAAGTGGGGTAACTTCCCTTCGGTCTCCGCAGGATGGAACATCCAGAACGAGGACTTCATGCAGGATTTCTCATGGCTCAGCGAGCTCAAGCTCCGCGCCGGATGGGGCGTGACCGGTGTCATCCCCAGCGACTCCTACATGTCTCTCACCCGCTACAACTTCGGCGGATACTATTATTCCGACGGAGCATGGCTGCCCGGTCTGACCGTCGCATCCAACCCTAACCCCGATCTGAAGTGGGAGAAATCCAGCGAGATCAACATCGGTCTCGACGGCAGCTTCCTTGACGGCAGAGTCGGATTCTCCCTCGATGTCTATAAGAAGGTGACCAGCGACATGCTCTACTGGTACAGCGTGCCCACTCCTCCGAACCTCTATGACCAGACTCTTGCCAATGTGGGCAAGATGACCAACAAGGGTATCGAGATTGCCATCAACGGTGTTCCCGTGAAGACCAAGGATTTCCAGTGGAACGCCAATGTGACGATTTCCCACAATGACAACAAGCTGAACAGCCTGTCCAACGATCTCTACGAGACCGACAACTATCAGTACAACGGAGGTTTCGGCAACTATTCTTCCGCTGTAACCCACCGTATGGAAGTGGGCAAGAGGGTTGACCTCTGGTATGGTCCCAAGGCCGTCGGCATTTCCGAGAACGGAAAATGGATGATCCTGAACCAGGAGACCGGCGAGGCTGAAGAGTACACCGTGAGCATGGACAACAACGACACCTATCGCCAGGTGCTCGGACACGCTCTCCCCAACATTTACTTCGGCATGAACCACACCTTCAGGTATAAGGGCTTCGACCTCAATCTCCAGTTCACCGGACAGTTCGGCTTCAAGATTCTCAACGAGAGCCGCGTGGAGTATGAAAGCTACTACTTCACCCAGTACAACCACCTCAAGTCTCTGCTTGACGCACCCTTCTCTGACGGCAACACCCTGTCCCGCAACATGAACTCCAAGCAGTGGACTAGCGCCCATCTCGAGAACGGTGACTTCCTCAAGCTCAAGAACCTGAGCCTCGGATACACCTTCGACCTCAAGCAGAATCCCTACATCTCTTCCGCAAGAGTGTACCTCTCCGCAACGAATCTGTTCACCATCACCGGCTATTCCGGACTGGATCCTGAACTTTCCAACAGCGACATGTGGTATTTCGGTCACGAATCTTCCACAAGATATCCTACGGTCAGAACATTCACCCTCGGTGTAAACCTCAAGTTCTAAAACCAATAAAGAATTTTTACTATGAAAAAGATACTCTATTCAATCGCCATCGCCTCTGCGGCTCTCCTGTCGAGCTGCACCGATCTGGACGAGACTATCTACAGCCAGATTGCCGCCGAGAAATATGAGTTCACGGATGAGGACACTCAGGCCATGCTCGCGTCGGTCTATGACTATGTGCACAGCACATATGTGACCTTCAACGGTTTCTGCGACATCGAGGAGTCCACGGACCTCTGGTGCGTGCCTTCCCGTCTGGGTATCGGCTGGGGCAAGTATTACATCCTGCTGGGCAACCACACCTTCAGCAATGGCATCAGCCACATGAGAAACTTCTATTCCGACGCATACGGAGCAATCACAGAGTGCAACCGTATGATGGAAATGGACGCCATCAAGAACAACGCTGTCACCTACAACCAGCTCCGCTTCTTCAGGGCTCTCATGTACTACAACCTCTTCGACATGTTCCGCAACATCGGTCTGGATACAGCCTATGACCATGAGCAGGGCTGGACTCCCACACAGGCCGCCCCTCAGGATACATGGGACTTCATCATCTCCGAGCTGACCTCCATCAAGGGCAACTGCGGTGACGACAACGGCTACGGAGTGGTGAACAACTACTGCGTCAACATGCTTCTCGCCAAGATGTATCTCAACCACAACGCCTGGTTCAACGATGATTCTGACAACAGCTATTATCAGAAGGCCCTCGACGAAGTCAACAGTGTGATCAGCTCCGGCAAGTACAGCCTTGCCGCCAACTATCTTGACAACTTCAAGGACGACATCTCCACCAGCCCCGAGGTTATCCTCGCATTCCCCTTCGAGTATAACTACTCCAACGGAATGAACTGGGTGGGCCTCTGGTTCGCCAATGCCAACCGTGCCACCTGGGACTACACTTCCTGGGCCACTTCCGGAGCTGGTGCCATCCCTCAGTTCATCGAGACCTATGACAAGGACGACCAGCGTCTCACCGACACCTGGCTCTGGGGTCAGCAGTATGACAAGCAAGGCAAGGCAATCGAAGGCTGCAACTACACTCTCACCTTCGGCAACATCAACGGTGCCTATGAGTATGAGGGAGCCCGCTGCCACAAGTACGAGATCGGCAACGGTTCCGTCGGAACATCTTCCACCGATATTCCCGTGTTCCGCTATGCCGACGCTCTCATGATCAAGGCCGAGTGCCTTCTCCGTCTCGGACTGGACGAGGACACCGCCGCAGAGCTTGTGAGCCAGGTGCGTGCCCGCAACTTCACCAGCAATCCCGAGAAGGCTACCGTGACGGCTGCCCAGCTCAAGGGCGGCAGCTGCTACAAGTAT
>CAVIVH010000028.1:10404-10914 GCA_963646185.1 bacterium
CTCCGCTACAACCTCAACATCATGGACGATCCCAACAAGACCGCTGCCGGACAGCTGAACGAGTGGGTCGAGACTAATGAGGGCGGAGACGACATCATCCTCGGAGGACTTCTTGACGAGCTTGCATGGGAGTTCATCGGCGAGTTCCACCGCCGTCAGGACCTCATCCGCTTCAAGATGACCAACGGCCAGAATGTCTGGAACGGAAAGAGCTGGTTCTGCAAGCAGGCTGTCAAGACCGTGGACAATGTTGACGACAACATTTTCCCGTTCCACACCAGCACTCTCAATGCCAACACATGGCTTACCCAGAACCCTATCCGCAGCGTCGAATAGTCTGAACATCTCCATATCGAGGAGGCCTCTTCCGGGGCCTCCTTTTTTTGTCCTGCATCGGCTTTATGGCATCCGGGTGTCTGCTCCGGGGACCTTCGTTTCGCTCATCCCACCGCCACAGGGCGGCGGTACCCCCGCTCATGAGGCCGCGGGCGGCCACAGGTCTCCGGAGCA
>CAVIVH010000029.1:0-5472 GCA_963646185.1 bacterium
AAGAAGGCCAGAGAGGCCGAGGCAGCCGCAAAGGCCGCCGCCGGAGAGGCTGCAAAGGCTCCCGCCGCTTCCGCCGGGGTGAAATCCGAAATCAAGAAGGAGGAAAACAATGGCTAAGATAACATTCCCCATAGGTGGAGTCCATCCGGACGACGCCAAAATTTCCAGAGACCGCGCCATAGAGGTTCTTCCTCTTCCGCAGACCGTGTACATTTCCATGGCCCAGCATCTGGGTGCGCCCGCCAAGCCCGTTGTGGCCGTGGGTGACAAGGTGAAGGCCGGACAGGTGATCGCCGAGCCGGGCGGATTCATTTCCGCCTATGTCCATTCTTCGGTGAGCGGCACGGTGAAGTCGATAGCTCCCAGGAAGGACATCGCCGGAAGGGAGGTCCCCCATGTGGAGATTGCCGTGGAGGGCGACGAGTGGGCCGAGGGCATAGACCTGAGCGACACTCTTGTCACAGAGATCCCCGGGGACAGGGCCGCGATGCTTGACAGGATCAAGTCCTGCGGCGTCGTGGGTCTCGGAGGCGCCACCTTCCCCACCCACGTGAAGCTGAATCCCGGTCCCGGAAGCAAGGCCGAGTGCCTGATAATCAACGGTGCTGAGTGCGAACCCTATCTCACCAGCGACTACCGCATCATGCTGGAGCGCACCAAGGAGATAATCATCGGCGCCGCCATCATGAAGAAGATTCTGGGCGACTGCCGCTGCGTGATCGGTATTGAGGAGAACAAGCCCGAGGCCATCGCAGCCATGAAGAAGGCTCTCGGCGAGCTCGGCTACAAGGGCTTCGAGGTGCTTCCTCTCATGAAGAAATATCCGCAGGGCGGTGAAAAACAGCTCATCGACGCCGTGATGCACCGTCAGGTCGGTTCCGGCGCCCTGCCTATCAGCGTGGGCGCGGTGGTGCAGAACGTGGCCACCTCGCTGGCTGTCTATGAGGCAGTGCAGAAGAACAAGCCTCTGGTCACCAACACTCTGACCGTGACCGGCGACTGCCTGCCCGTGGAGAAGCAGCACAACTACCTCTTCCGCATAGGCATACCCATGAGCTATATCGCCGAATATGCCGGAGGCGTTCCGGAAGGCGCCGCCAAGATTATCAGCGGCGGTCCTATGATGGGCAAGGCCGTCGCCAATCTCGACGCCGCCACGGTGAAGGGTTCTTCCTCGATTCTGTATCTTTCCGAAAAGGCCACCAGGCGTGAGCCTGAGACGGCCTGCATCCGCTGCGGAAAGTGCGCCGATGCCTGCCCCATGGGCCTGGAACCTTTCCTCCTGCGCAGGCTTTCCCTCGCCGGGGACACCGACTCTCTCGAAAAATACAGCGTCCAGGACTGCATAGAGTGCGGCTGCTGCCTCTATACCTGCCCGGCGCAGATTCCTCTCCTCGACATCATCCGCCAGTCCAAGGCTCAGGTGATGGGAATAATCAGGGCGCGCGCCGCAGCTGCCAAGGCTGCCGCCGCTGCCGCAAAAGCCGCCGAGGAGGCCAAAAACAACGCAAAATAGTTGACATCATATGGATAAATTACTCGTTTCTCCATCTCCGCACATACACTCGGCCGTCTCCACGACGACTCTCATGCGCGATGTGGTGATCGCACTCCTGCCGGCGGTGATTGTCTCGGTCCTGTTCTACGGACTGGGCGAGATTGTCGTGCTCGGAGTGAGCGTGGCCTCCTGCGTTCTGCTGGAGTACCTGATAACCAAATACATGCTTAAGAAGCCGAACACGGTTTCGGACCTTTCCGCAGTCGTGACCGGTATCCTGCTGGCATTGAACCTGCCTGCAACCACACCCTGGTGGGTCGTATTCATCGGCGCCGTCGTGGCAATCGCCGTCGCCAAGATGACCTTCGGAGGTCTGGGACAGAACATCTTCAACCCCGCTCTTGCGGGCCGTGTGTTCCTCCTGGTCTCCTTCCCCACCTACATGACTCACTGGGAGGAGCCCCAGGGCCTCTTCGGAGCTGATGCCGTGACCGGTGCCACTCCTCTGGGAGCCATCAAGGAGGGTCTGCTCCAGGGCGCTTCGGTCCATGACATCATGGCCGAGTACGGCACTTCCTACGGCGGCATGCTCTTCGCCAATCTGGGCGGTTCCGCCGGAGAGGCCTGCGCAGTCGCCCTGCTTGC
The DNA here is from genome assembly GCA_963646185.1 of bacterium. Taxonomy (GTDB): domain Bacteria; phylum Bacteroidota; class Bacteroidia; order Bacteroidales; family UBA932; genus Cryptobacteroides. Next base: position 2,144 of record CAVIVH010000029.1, read on the forward strand.
CGGTTTTGTCTATCTGCTTGTGCGCAAGGTTATCCGTCCGCACATCACCCTGTCCATCTGGGCCACCGTGGCTCTCGTCTCGCTGGTCTTCTGGCTTGCCGCTCCCGAGCGCTTCACCGACCCTGTGTTCAACCTTCTCACCGGAGGCATGATCCTGGGTTCCTGCTTCATGGCCACCGACTATGTCACTTCTCCGATGAGCGTGAAGGGTGGAATAGTCTTCGGCATAGGCATCGGCTTCATCACCATGATGATCCGTTACTTCGGCTCCTATCCCGAGGGAATGTCTTTCGCCATCCTCATTATGAATGCGGTGGTTCCTCTGCTCAACATGTGGTTCCATCAGAAAAAGTACGGGAGGGCTTAAATCTATGGCAGTACAATCCAATCTCAAGAACATGGTCCTGTGCCTGTTCGTAACATGTCTCGTGTGCTCCGCGCTGCTTGCCGGAGTCTATGCCGTGACCGCCGGCCCTATCGCCGAGACCAACGCGGCCATCCTCAAGGCTTCCGTGAACGCGGTGCTTCCCGAGGGCGGCGAACTTTCCGAGTCCCGTGAAATCCAGGTGGGCGGACAGCCTTCCGAATATTATGTCAGCACGAAGGACGGCGAGACAGTCGCCTATGCCGTGAAGTCCACGACCGTGGGCTTCGGCGGTCCCCTCACGCTTATGGTCGGCATCACCGCCGACGGCATAGTCTATAACACTTCTGTGCTTTCGCATTCCGAGACTCCGGGCCTCGGCGCGAAGTGCAACACCGACGCCAAGTTCATGGATCAGTGGAAGGGTCTCGACCCTTCGCAGAAGACTCTCGCCGTGACCAAGGACGGCGGAAGCATCGATGCCATCACGGCATCCACAATCACATCGCGCGCCTACACGCTGGCAGTCAAGAATGCCCTGGAGGCTGTGAAATCTTTGGGAGGAAACGACAATGAGTAAAATCAAGCTTATAGGACAGGGGCTGGTCCAGAATAACCCCACCTTCGTGCTCATCCTCGGAATGTGCCCGACGCTGGCCACCACCACATCGGCCGTCAACGGCCTGAGCATGGGTCTCGCGACGCTGTTCGTGCTGGTGCTTTCCAACATGGCCATCTCGGCGATCGCTCCCATGGTTCCTGACAAGGTGCATATTCCTGTCTATATCGTGGTCATCGCCACTTTCGTGACTCTGCTGCAGTTCCTGATGCAGGCTTTCGTGCCGGACATCTATGCGACCCTCGGCCTGTTCATCCCGCTGATTGTGGTGAACTGTATCGTGCTCGGCCGCGCTGAGGCGTTCGCCAACAAGCACGGCGTGATCGATTCCGCCTGCGACGGCCTCGGAGTGGGTCTCGGATTCACTCTCTCGCTCACGGTCATCGGTCTCATCCGCGAGATTCTCGGCAGCGGCTCGGCCTTCGGCCTGAAGTTCATCTCCGGAGACGGCATGCTCGCCTTCGTGATGGCTCCCGGAGCCTTCCTCGTGCTGGGCTATCTTATGGTTCTGTTCAACAAGTATCTGGCTAAGAAGTAAAGTACCATGGAAATTCTGCTTATCATAGTTTCTTCGATATTTGTCAACAATATCGTTCTCTCGCAGTTCCTGGGCATATGCCCGTTCCTGGGAGTTTCCAACAAGCTGAGTACCGCGACCGGAATGTCCGCAGCAGTCTGCTTCGTGATTACTCTGGCCACCATGGTGACCTATCTGCTGAACAAGTATCTGCTTCTTCCCTTCGACCTCGCTTTCCTTCAGACCATCGCGTTCATCCTTGTGATCGCCGCCCTGGTGCAGATGGTGGAGATCGTGCTGAAGAAGGTCAGCCCTTCGCTCTATCAGGCTCTGGGCATATTCCTGCCGCTCATCACCACCAACTGCGCCGTGCTCGGTGTGGCCATCAATGTGGTGACCAAGGAGTTTACTTTCGGCCAGCCTTCGCATATGCTGAATTTCGGCGAGGCCGTGCTCTATGCGTTCGCGACTTCTGTGGGTTATGGCCTTGCAATGGTGCTGTTTGCCGGCATCAGGGAGCATCTGGCCATGAATGACATCCCCAAGGCTTTCAGGGGAGTTCCCATCGCGCTCATCACCGCGGGAATTCTGGCCATGGCCTTTATGGGATTCTCGGGTATCGCGTAGTTTGTCTTGAATTTTTAGTATGGCTCCGGAATGTCCGGAGCCTGTAGTGTGTATAACAAACAATAAAACTGACAGTTATGAAAAAACTTATTGCAATCGCTGTGGCAGTGCTTTGCTTCACCGCCGCCGCATCTGCTCAGTCCAGAAGCCTCGGTGTCCGCATCACCTATGGTGCTGAGGTTTCTTATCAGCACGGTTTCGGAAATGATTTCCTTGAGGCCGACCTCGGCTGGTTCAACCATGGTTTCTATGTGACCGGTATCTATGATTTCGTCTTCGCCAGCGAGGGCAATTTCAATTTCTATGCAGGCCCCGGCGCCGGCATCGGTTTCTATGACAATGATGAGGACAACGGCATTGAGTTCGCAGTTGCAGGACAGCTCGGTATGGAGTATAATTTCAACCTGCCTCTGACTCTGTCTCTTGACTGGAGGCCCGCCTACTATTTCCAGTACAACGGCTTCGACTGGCACGGTATCGCCCTCGGCATCCGCTACCGCTTCTAATCCCTGCACCGCATAAAAAAGAGAGTGACTGTTTTCAGCCACTCTCTTTTTGTGTCAATTGGCTTTCGGCGTCTGCCTGCAGACACATCTGGTCAATTACTTGACCAGATTCCTTGTCGGCTTGAACATGTAGAGCGCCCAGGATATCACATAGCTGATGGCGAAGGATGAGAGGGCCATGGCCAGGCAGCGGACGAGATAGGGCCAGGACCCGATGTTGAACCAGTCATAGGCCATATAGATAATCGGGAAGTGGCAGAGATAGATGCCGAACATGAGCGAGGCCGCGCGGGCGAGCCTGGGAGAAGACTTGATCTTCAGCTTGGAGACTATGATATACACGCCGAAGGCCTGCAGAGCCACATTGATTCCGCACATGGTCCAGGGAATCTCCAGATAGGTGTAGTCTCCGGGGAACTTGGACTGCACGAAGATGTAGCCGAAGGAGGTGACGGCATATCCGGCCAGATAGGTGAGTGCGCCGATGGTCAGGGTCTTGGGCCAGCTCCAGTTGAGCGGATACTCCTTGAGATACCATGCCAGCAGCATATAGCCCATGAAACCGGAAAGATAGTGGAAGGGGCCGAAGACATTCCACGAACATTCGCCCCAGAGCTGTGCGAAGCCGGGATCGCCGGATATGCCCACAAGAGTTGCGGCGACCCTGACATAGGGGATGAAGAGAGTTGCGAACCA
>CAVIVH010000029.1:5561-10641 GCA_963646185.1 bacterium
GTCTTCAGCCAGGAGTTGACGATGGGGAGAGCCAGATAAAGGCCTATGAGCATATACAGATACCACAGGGCGGTGGTCTCATAGCCGAAATTGAAGAAGAAGCGGTAGAAGGAGAAAAGAAGGTTGCCGGAGTCGAAGGATGCCGGATTCAGTGAAGGGCAGGCCGAGTCGGAGCCGGGCCCGCTGTAGTACAGGAAGAAGACAATCGGCAGCACGAGCGACCAGAACACCAGCGGCACCAGGATTCGCCCGATTCTCTTCCTGTAATATTCTCCCAGGCTGTATTCCTTCTTGAAGGGAAGGAGCAGATAGCCGGAAATCATGGTCAGGAGCACCACGCAGGGCCTTCCCACAGTCTCCATGAACACGCCCCAGTGGAAGGAACTCCTGTTGCTGAAATCAGCAATGAACTGGTCGCAGCAGTGGGACCAGACCACAAAAAAGATTGCCAGGATTCTCAGAAGGTCCACCCAGCCGACATTGTTTTTCTTAAGCCATTCCATATGGGGAAAGCGAGCTAAAATTTATAAGTGGTTATCAGCGGCGGGAAGCGCCGCATCGCACAAAAATAAGTCTTTCGCCTTTTTTATCAAAACGGCGCCGTCCTTTATTTTCACTGAAGAATGATTAAATTTGTCCGGGTGGCCGGTCCGGGACCGGCTCAGAACCGGAAGGATATGGGATACAGGAAACTGACAGACAAGGAAGTGGCCGTGATGAAGGCGGCCGGATGCCGCGCCGCGGACTGGAACTCGGTGGAGGTCGCCTGGGGCAGGGAGTCCTTCGCAGACCGCATAAGGGAAACCGGATTCTCCGGCACTGTCCGTCTCGGGAGGCTCGGAGGAGAGTTCCTTCTGCCTTCCGGAGTCTCCGTCCCCTGCGGTCTGAGCCGCTGCACGCTGCACAACGTCACTCTCGGAGACGGCTGTGCAGTCCGCAATGTGCGCGGCGCCGTCGCGAATTGTTCCATAGGCGACGGCTGTCTGATAGACGATGTCCATGAGCTTGTCACGGAAGGAGAGTCCCGGTTCGGAAACGGGACTGTCGCTCCGGTGCTGAGCGAGGCCGGCGGCAGGGAGGTGGTCATCACCGAAGCGCTTTCTTCGCAGACGGCCTGGCTTATGACCATGGAAGGCGAGACCGCAAGGCGGGTCCGCGACATGTTTTCGGTCCATGCCGACAGCTTCAAATCTTCCTGCGGTGCGGTAGGAAACGGCTCTGTGATAAGGAATTGCGGTATTCTGCGCAATCTGCGTCTGGGCGAAGCCTCCGTCGTGGAAGGCGCGGCATTCCTGTCGGAAGGCACGGTCCTGAGCAGCCGCGAGGCGCCTTCCCGCATAGGCACGGGAGTGAGGGCCGCGAACTTCATCGCTGCCGAAGGCTCTGTGATTGAGGACGGCGCGGACGTAAAAAACTGCTTCATAGGTCAGGCCTGCCATATGGGCGGAGGCTTTTCGGCCGAGAATTCGGTGTTCTTCGCCGATTGCGTGTTTGAAAAGGGCGAAGCCTGTTCGGTCTTCGCCGGGCCGTTCTCGGTCTCCCACCATAAGTCCACACTGCTCATAGCCGGAATGTTCTCGTTCTTCAACGCCGGTTCCGGCTCCAACCAGAGCAACCATATGTACAAGACCGGCCCCGTCCATTATGGCCGTCTGGGCCGCGGCTGCACTCTGGCTTCGGGTTCGCATATCCTCTGGCCGATGACTGCCGGGCCGTTCTCCCTCGTCATGGGACATATAGTCTCGCATCCGGACACTTCGGCCTTTCCTTTTTCCTATCTCATTGAGCGTGAGGGAAAGACGTGGCTTTATCCGGGCGTGAACCTATTCAAGGCGGGCACTGCGAGGAATTTTGAGAAATGGCCGTCCCGCGATGCCAGAAAGGCGCCTTTCCGGGATATGGTGAGCTTCGGACAGCTGAACCCCTGTACGGCGGGCCTGATGGCGGGGGCGCTTTCCGTTCTGGAAGGCCTGCGCGCATCCGGCGTCCGGGAATTTTATGCCTATGGCGGGGTTTTCATCAAGGCCAGGGACCTGGAAAAGGGCCTCGACTGCTACAGGACCGGACTTCTGGCCTGTATGGAGAAATATCTGCGGGACTGTGACCCCTCGGCGGTCATCGTTCCGGCCGCCTATGCCCATGCTCCGGAAAAGTGGTGCGATGCGGGCGGTCTGATTGTCCCCGAGTCTGAAATTGCCGCGCTGAAGGAGGATATCCTTTCCGGAAAGGCGGGTTCTCCGGAGGAGCTCGGCGCCGCTTTTGCCGGCATGGTCTCCCGCGTTCCGGAGCGGGAACGGAGCTGGGCGCAGGGCATGATTTCTTCCCTGTTCCCCGGACGGAAGGTTTCAGAGGTTCTTGCGGAGTGCGCCTCCGCCTCTGAAAAGATTCGCGTGGCGGTGGCCGACGACGCTGAAAAGGACAGAAAAATGGCCGGAATTTTGTAGCCACCGCAGCCTGGCCATTTCCCGCGTCGTAAGCGTCTCCGCGATTGCGTCTGCCGGACATGGCCCTCCGGAGCCTTCGCAGGCGGGTTTCATGAGGCAGAACGGGCGGCTGTCGGACATAGCCCTCCGGACCGGCCCGGATTCAGAACAGTTAAATGTTTATAGACAATGAATGGACTTTCAGCTGACAATAAGTATAGTCAGAATATCGTAATACCATGTTGCGACACCGACGCCGGCTTCCGTCTCAAGCCGGCGTCATTCATGGACCTGATGCAGGAGATGGCCTATCGCGCCGCAACCATCCTGCATTTCGGATATGACGACCTTCAGACGCATCACACCGCGTGGGTCCTCTCGCGCATGCGCTTCAAGTTCACCAATCCTCCGCTCTGGAGAGATGAGGTGAAGCTCGAGACCTGGCACAAAGGCCTGGACGGCCTGCTTTTCCTGAGGGATTTCAGGATGAGCGACCTGGCGGGCCGTGAGCTTCTGACCTGCACCAGCTCCTGGCTGGTCATAAACACCGAGACCCGGAGGCTTGTCCGCAGTACTGAGCTGCTGGATGTGGTTCCGGAGGGGACCATGTGCCATGACGACGCCATAGCCGAGCATTGCCAGAAGGTGGCCATGCCTAAGGATGCCGTTCCGGAAAAGGTGGGGGAGCACAGGGTGTCATATTCCGATGTGGACATAATCGGCCACACCAACAATGCCCGCTATATGGTCTGGGCTATGGATTGCATTGACTATGCGGAAGTTACGGCCTCTCCTCTCAAGGAGGCCAAAATCAATTTCATCAAGGAGACTGTTCCGGGCGAGGTTGTGGAGCTGTACAGGTTCCGGACCGAGGACGACGGCAGAAAGGCCTTTTTCATCGAAGGCCTCTCCGGCGGCAAGGCCGCATTCTGCATAGAGCTGATTTTCTGACCGGCCTGTCTTTCACTGCCTCCGGCTTCAGAATCCGTTTCCGGCCCTGCCCGGAGACGGCCCCTTCGCCGTATCAACGTAAGCGTCTCCGCGATTGCGTTTTGAGGAGCAACCTGCCCTGTGATGTATCAACGGTCGGCCGTCGGCTGGCAATGGCGACTCTCCTGCCGCGCTCATGCGGCGGGCGGCCTATTCTTCTGTGCGGCGGATGCAGGCGCCCAGGGCGTTGAGGCGGGTATCGATGTCTTCATAGCCCCTGTCGATCTGCTCGATGTTGCCGATTGTGCTGGTGCCTTTGGCCGACATTGCGGCGAGCAGCAGAGCGATACCGGCCCTGATGTCCGGCGAGAGCATCTTTCCGGCGCGGAGCTGGAAATTGTGGTCATGGCCTATGACCACGGCTCTGTGGGGGTCGCACAGAATCACCTGCGCGCCCATGTCTATCAGCCGGTCCACGAAGAACAGCCTGCTTTCGAACATCTTCTGGTGGATCAGGACGCTGCCGCGGCACTGTGTGGCCACGACCAGCATCACGCTGAGCAGGTCCGGGGTGAGCCCGGGCCACGGGGCGTCGGATATCGTCATTATGGACCCGTCCAGGAAGGAGTCGATCACATAGCTCTCCTGAGCCGGGACAAGGATGTCGTCACCGTGCTGTTCGAGCCTGACTCCGAGCCTTCTGAACTGCTCCGGGATTATGCCCAGATTCTCATAGGAGGTGTTCTTGATGGTGATGGAGCTGCGGGTGAGCGCGGCCATGCCTATGAACGAGCCCACTTCGATCATGTCCGGGAGGATCGTGTGTACAGCTCCGCCGAGGCTGTCCACTCCGTGGACGGTCAGCAGGTTGGAGCCTATGCCCTCGATTTTCGCGCCCATGGCGGTCAGCATGTGGCTGAGCTGCTGGATGTAGGGTTCGCAGGCGGCGTTATAGATGGTGGTGGTGCCTTTGGCGAGGGTGGCGGCCATCAGTATGTTGGCCGTTCCGGTCACGGAGGCCTCGTCGAGCAGCATATATCTGCCTTTCAGGCCGCCGGGAGCCGTCAGTTTATAGGCTTTGCGCACATGGTCGTATTCGTGCGACGCACCCAGGTTCACCATCCCGGCTATGTGGGTGTCCACTCTGCGGCGTCCTATCATGTCTCCGCCGGGCTTCGGAAAATAGGCCTTGCCGAATCTGGCGAGCAGCGGGCCGGCTATCATCACGGAGCCTCTCAGCTTGGAGCAGCGCCTGGCGAAGTCTTCGCTTTCGAGATAGTCATGGTCTATGCTGTCGGCCCTGAAGGACCATTTGCCCTTGTCCATGCGGACGGTCTTCACTCCCATCTTTTCCAGAAGCGCGATGAGGTTGCGTATGTCCAGGATGTCGGGGATGTTGGATATCACGACTTCCCGGTCGGTCAGCAGCACTGCGCTGATGACTTCCAGCGCCTCGTTTTTCGCTCCCTGGGGGGTGATTTCTCCGCTGAGGGTGTGTCCGCCCTCGATTATGAATGATGCCATGGGTTGTCTGTTATAAGTGTTCCACTTCCGGGACCAGTTCTATCCCGAATCTTTCCCGCACCGAGGCCTTGATCTTGTCCTCCAGCGCGAGGATGTCTTCCGCAGGGGCATTCCCGCTGGCGTTGACCAGCACGAGAGGCTGCTTTTCCCATACGGCCGCACCGCCTTCGTGTTTTCCTTTCCAGCCGCATCTGTCTATAAGC
>CAVIVH010000030.1:0-10519 GCA_963646185.1 bacterium
GTGCTTCGCCCTGTTCATGAGCGGAAACGCCGAGAAGTCGTGGCGCAAGGATGCGGGCAAGGGAAGCTATTACAGGCTCAAGGGCTATCTGGAGCTGCTGCTCACCCGCTATGGCACCGACATATATTCCCTGGAGACCGAGCCCGCCCCGTCGGACATATTCTCCGAGGGTCTCGTGTATCTCCTGCCCGGAGGCAAGAGGGAAGTGCTCGCGGTGATGGGAACCATAAATCCCGCCCTCGCTTCCTCGTTTGATATCAAGCAGCCGGTCTTCGCCGCCGAAATCAGCTGGCAGGCTCTGTTCGAGCTCGTCAAGAGGGTGAAGGTGAAATTCTCCGAGCTGCCCAAGTTCCCCGGTGTCAGGCGCGACCTCGCCATACTCGTGGACGAGAACGTGAAGTACAGCGACCTGCACAGGAGCGCCCTCAAGGCCGGCAAGAAATTCGTCAGGCAGGTGGGACTGTTCGATGTTTACAGGGGTGACAAGATCCCTCAGGGAAAGAAGCAGTATGCCATGTCGCTGTTCTTCCAGAACCCGGACAAGACCCTGACGGACGCCGAGGTGGAAAAGATGGTGGACAAGCTGCTTGCCGTGTTCAGAAACGAATACGGGGCAGTGCTCAGATAGCCTTCCGGCAGCCATGCGCCGATTTTTTCTCTGTCTGGTACTTCTGGCCGCAGTCTTTTCCTGCGGCAGGCCGAGGCTTATCCCTGAGGAAAAAATGTCGCGGATTTATGCCGACATGCTGCTTGTGGACCAGTGGGTGGACACCCACGGCGAGCTGAAGTCGGAGACGGACAGTTTTTTCGTCTATGGGGGAGTCCTGCGGAAATATGGATACACGGCGGAGGATTACCGGCATAGCGTGCGCGCCTACATGAAGGACGCCGAGAATTTTTCCAAGGTGCTGGAGAAGACCAAGGACATGCTGGATGACAGCCTGAAGCGTTTCGCCGTCCTGGACAGCCTCGAAATCGAAAGGAATCACGCGGCGCTTCCCGATGCGGCCGTGAAAGCTCCGGCACTGTTCAGGGATATGATAGGACCGTTCTCTCCTCTTGACACGGTGGCGCCGGCTCCCGATTCTCTGGACTATGCGTTCATCATACCCGTCCTGGACACCGTCTATTGCGGTCCGGCCTTCAGCGTGAAGGGCGATGCTCTCGGCACGGCTGCGGCCGATAGTGTCCGTGTGCACGGTCCCGGTCCGGGTGCCATGGTCAAGATGCCGGAACGGCTTTAACTTTGAATCGCCATGATGAGGGAAGAACTGGTCTTCGGACCCATATTCAGCAGAAGGCTCGGCTCGTCGCTGGGAATCAATCTTCTGCCCACAAAGGGAAAGGTCTGCAATTTCGACTGCATATACTGCGAGTGCGGATGGAACAGTGACGGACGCGGGGACCACAGGCTCCCGGTCGCCGCTGAGCTGCGCGCTGCGCTTGAGGACAAGCTCTCCGCCTGCGCGAAGGAAGGGGTCCATATAGACTCCATAACTTTCTCCGGAGACGGCGAACCCACTCTGAACCCCGATTTCCCGGCCATGGTGGACATCACCCTGGAGCTGCGCGACAGGTTCTGTCCGGGTGCCGTGGTTTCGGTGCTTTCCAATTCCACGCGGGTCTGCCGGCAGGAAGTGTTCGAGGCCCTGCGGAAGGTGGACAACCCCATAATGAAGCTTGACGCACCCACGGCGGAGCTCGCCGCGCTGATAAACAGGCCGGCCTGCGAATATGACGTGGAGTCCATAGTCTCAGACCTTGAGAAATTCGGCGGAAACTTCATCCTTCAGACCATGTTCCTGAGAGGCAACGGCTTCGATTCGGCCGCTCCGGAGGTGGCAGGCCCGTGGAGAGACATAGTGCGCAGGCTCAGGCCCCGCGAGATAATGGCCTACACCATAGACAGGGAAACCCCCATGAAGGGCCTGTCGAGGCTCTCGGCGGAGGAGATCGGGAAACTGGTGAAACCTCTCGTGGATGAGGGCTTCGCCGTCCAGATTAAGGCCTGAACAAGGAAAAGACATTAATGACAGTTGGTTATGAATAATCTTTTGGATATTTACGGATACAATCCGGACAAAGCTGAGATGGACAGGACTCTCGAGGCGCTGTCTTCCAATCTGGAGAATGTCATGTCTCCGGAGATTCTTAAGAAATGCTTTTCGCTGATGGATCTCACGTCCCTTAAGGTCAGCGACACGGTCCCCTCGATCGTCAGACTGACCGACAAGGTGCGCGTCTGCCACGAGACCTATCCGGACTATCCTCTTCCGGCATCAGTCTGCGTCTATCCCAATTTCGCATCGGTCGTGAAGGAACACAGGTGCGACCCGTCCGTGCATGTCACCGTGGTGGCAGGCTGTTTCCCCGCATCGCAGAGCTTTCTTGAGGTGAAACTCAAGGAGTGCGAGATGGCTGTGTGCGCCGGGGCTGAAGAAGTGGACATAGTGCTGGCTCTCAATGCCTTCCTTGCGGGTGACCATGATGCAGCGAGGCGCGAGATCCGCGAAATGCGCAAATGCGTGGACGCCGCCGCTACCGCTCAGGGAAGGAGCGTGACACTCAAGGTGATTCTGGAGACCGGCTCGCTGGTGACTCCCGAGAACATCGCCACAGCATCGTTCCTGGCCATGGAGGAGGGCGCTGATTTCATCAAGACTTCGACCGGAAAGACGGACGTGGGCGCAACTCCCGCCGCTGCATATGTGATGTGCTGCTGCATCAGGAAGTATTATGAGAAGACCGGCCGCAAGGTGGGCTTCAAGGCCGCCGGAGGCATCTCCACGGCCATGGACGCCGTGGGCTACTATGCCATTGTGAAGTCCATTCTCGGCGAGGAATGGATTGACCGCAGCCTTTTCAGATTCGGCGTCAGCCGTCTGGCCAACAGCCTGCTTTCGGCTGTGGAGCAGAGAACCGTGACCGTGTTCTAGGGAAACGGCTCCGGCCTTTTAAATACTTGACAGATAAGAGGGAAGTCCCATCCGGGGCTTCCCTCTTTCCGTATTGCGCCCTTACACGGCTCACAGGGACGGCGGGCACCGGATTCCGTGGCCCGGAAGGCCCGGGAGCGTTCCGTGTCATGCCCGGAAGCCCTCCGTTTTGCGCGCTTTTGTTTTTTGAGCAGCCGGAAATCGCCATCTCATGCGCGTGGGGCGGCGTTTTATAAAACTAATTGTGTGCGATTTGGAAAGCGCTCTCTGTCCGGATATTTTTGCCGTCGGACTGATGTCTGTTCCGGGACGGCGCCCGTCCGGAGCGAATCATTAAAAGAGAGAGGAGATGAAGAGGTTTTATGCTTTCCATTTGTGCGCCATGCTGGCGATTGCGGCGGGATGCTCGGACGGTCTCGGCGTTGAGGACGCCGAAGACGGGCTGTCGGACTATGAGATGGGGCACGACATGATTGAACTGGGCCGCCAGCTGGAGGACCCGTATTCCGTCAAGAACATTACCAAGGCCGTGGCCGCGCTTTATCCGACCAAGGCGGCCAGAGAGGATATCACACCGACTGACAAATATGTCCGCTTCCTCCCGGACACGGAGGATGACATGGACAGGCTGCATGCCCTGGGACTGGATCTGATGGACCATCCGCTTGACTATCAGATAGTGAAGGACGGCGACTATTATCACGACCCGCTGCTCGGCTCGGAGCGGATAACATGGCAGTATGCCGTGGTGCCGCACGATTTCGAGCTGCCGGAGGGAATCCGCTGTGAGATACTGGACGAGTGCTACATCCCTTCGGAGCAGACCAGATCCGACGACGGAATCGACTGGGCGGCCGTGGAAAGGAAGGCTTTCGAGCTGACCGGCAACGGAGACCTGCTCGGGCCTGAGACCCGGCGGGAGCGCAGCAGCCCCCAGGGCAGGATCACCATAGTGGATGAAAGCGCCAACGGCGGCAAACCTTTCGGAGTGGCCGGAGTAAAGGTGGTCTGCAACAGCTTCGTGAAATTTTCCACGGCCTATACCGACAGGGACGGCTATTACCAGATTTCGAAGAAATATGCCTCCAAGGTGAGGTACAGGATTATGTTCAAGAACAGCGAGAAATTTGCCATAGGGCTGAACCTCATACTGTTCGGGGCTTCGATGTCGGCGCTCGGAAAGGCCGGCCCGGAGGGTCTGGATTACACCGTCACCGCCGACTCGGACAGAAAGCTTTTCTGCCGGAGCGCCGTCAACAATGCGGTCTATGACTACATAATGCGCTGCGGAGAGAACGACCTGGGCATAAACCGCCCGCCGGAGAAGCTGCGGATATGGATTTTCCAGAAACTGTCCAAGAGCTGCTCGCCCATGCTGCGGCACGGGACTCTGCTGGACCAGGGGCTGTTCGCCGAATATCTCGGGGAATATGCCGACCTGATAAAGATTTTCTTGCCGGACATCGCGCTGGGACTCAAGGGGGCGGAGACCTATGAGGAGATTTACAGGCGGACCGCCCATGAACTAGCCCATTCGAGCCATTTCGCGTCCGTGGGCAAGTCCTGGTGGGGCAAATACGTCAAATATCTGCTGAAAGCCTTTGTCCAGACTCTGGACCTGAGCTATGGCGACGGCACCGGCGACAACGCCGGATACTGCGAGGTGGCGGAGATGTGGGCGTATTTCCTGCAGGAGATATTGTACAGCGACAGATATGGCGTCGAGATGGGCTCGTCGGGGCTGACCTACTGGTTCCGCCCTCAGATATTCCGCTATCTCTATGACCGGGGCTTCACCGTCGCCCGCATCTTCAAGGCTCTCACCGAGGATGCCGACGACGCCCAGGCGCTCAAGAGCGAGCTGCGTAATCTCTATCCCGACGATGCCGAGACCATAGAACAGGTGTTTTCAAGATATTCAGACTGAGATGGCTATGAAGATGAAGACTATAGCGGCGGCTTTTGCCGCCATGGCCGTGTCCGTGACGGCGGCCGCGCAGAGGACATCCGTTTCCACCGACCTGCTGGGCTATGCCGACATGGGAACCATCAACGGCGAGCTCTCGTGCTCGGTGTCCAGACACTGGAGCGTGACCACGGGGTTCAGGTTCAATCCGTTCACCTGGCGCAAGGGCGACGACAACCATCTTGTGAGCAACCGGCAGCGGGCCGTGGCCGCCGGGGCCCGGTACTGGCCGTGGCATGTCTATTCCGGATGGTGGGTCTCCGGCAAGGCCAAGTGGCAGGAGTACAACAGGGGTGGAATCCGCTCCCTCAAGACCAGGGAGGGAGACCGCTTCGGGGCTGGAATCGCGGCCGGATATACCTATATGCTGGCCTCGTTCCTGAATCTGGAGCTGTCGGCCGGAGCCAGGGGCGGACTGGACGTGTATTCGGTCTATGAGTGCCCGGAGTGCGGCGTCACTCTGGAAAGCGGGCGGAAATTCTATGTGCTTCCGCACGACGTGACCCTGGCGCTGAGTTTTGTCTTTTAAATCCGGAAGTCATGAGAAAGAGTCTTTTTCTGGCGGCTGTCCTGGCCGGCTTGACGTTCCCGGGCTGCGGGGTGAAGGAAAACAGGGGCCCGTGCCCGTGCACGCTCAGGCTGGACCTGTCCGAAGCTTTCGCGGAGGGACGCAGGACGCTGCTGCTGTCACTGCAGGGAGAGGACGGCTTCAGGCACAGCGACACCCTGTCGGCGGAAAATTTCCCGGACCCGGTCAAGGAATATTCGGTGAGAATCCCGGACGGGAAGATGGTGATGGATGTCTATGCGCCCTATGACTGCATGGACTCGCCCTATGAGGGGTATCGCCCGAAGGAGAAATGCGCGGCGGTGTGGTCGCAGTCGGAAATCTTCATGACGGAAGGAGAGAGCGCGTGGCGGAAGATTGTCCCGCAGAAAAACCACTGCTCGCTGGGCTTGAGTTTCAAGGGGAACGCGGACGCGAAGTATTTCATTCCCGTGTTCCGCTCCCAGGTGGACGGGTATCTTCCCGGAGGAGTCCTGTCCACAGGCTCCTATTCGGAACAGGCTGAGCGGGCTGAGGACGGAATGTTTCGCCTCAATCTGCTGAGACAGGGGGACGCGTCCCTGATGATGGACATATATTCCATATACTCGGGAACGGTCGGGACTCCGGTCCTGAGTGTGGCGGTGGGCGAGCATATAGCGGCCTCGGGATATGACTGGAATGCCGCCGGACTGGCGGATCTGGAGATAGAAGTGGACCTTGCGATGATGGAAATTGAGATGAAGTTGGGAAAGTGGGAAAGAATAGTGCGGATAGATATTGGTGTTTGAGAAAATTTTCATATATTTGCAATCCACTTTGCGCGGGTGGCGAAATGGTAGACGCGCTAGTTTCAGGAGCTAGTGCCAATTACGGCTTGTGAGTTCGAGTCTCATCCCGCGCACAAGAGAGAACATTCGGGAAGCGGAGTCTTTCGGTCTGTTCTCTTTTTTTGTGTTTGCAAACAGCGTCTAGCGACTTAGTCCGATGAGCGGCAGATTATTCCTTATAGACGGGCATGCCTTGATATTCAAGATGTATTATGCCTTCGTCCGCCGGCCCATGATCAATTCCAAGGGGGCGGACATGTCCATTCTCTATGGTTTCACGAAATATCTGCTGGAACTCATCGAAAGGGAGAATCCGACCTATCTCGCGGTGGCGTTCGACCCGCCTGGAGGAACTTTCAGAAACGAGATGTTTCCGGCCTACAAGGCCAACCGCGCCGAGACTCCGCAGCTGGTGATAGACGCGCTGGAGCCGCTGGAGGAGCTCTGCCATTCCCTGAACATACCCACTCTGATGGTGAAGGGCTATGAGGCCGACGACGTGATCGGCACCGTGGCCAGGCGCTATGGCGGCAGGGAGACAGAGGTGTGCATGGTGACCCCGGACAAGGACTACGGCCAGCTTGTGGCCGACGGAATCTGCCAGATAAAGCCCGGCAAGGCCGGCAAGGCCGATGAAGTCCTGGACCGCAGGGCCATATGCGAAAAATACGGCATCGATGACCCTTCGCAGGTGATTGAGATGCTCACCCTCTGCGGAGACACCGCGGACAACGTCCCCGGCGTCAGGGGAGTGGGCGAGGTGGGCGCCGCCAAGCTCATATCCCGCTATGGGACAGTCAGAAACATCTATGACCATATCTCCGAGCTCAGCCCGCGCCAGCAGGCCATGTTCGAGGAAGCCCGGGATCATATAGCCCTCAGCCATGAGCTCGTCACCATAAAGACGGACGTCCCCGTGGATATTTCCCTCGGGGAAATGGCGCTGGACAGGTCCTATTCGACGGAAGCCGCGGACCTGTTCGAGAAATATGAATTCAATTCCCTGTTCCGCTATCTGGGCGACATCAAGGCCGGAGGAAAATCCGCCGGAGCGTCCGTGGTTGCGGAAAAGACCGATGCGGAGACTCTTGCCCGAACGGCAAGGAACGCGGGTGTGGCGGCGGTGGTGGCGGACATCCCGGGCGGGGGAAATTTCACCCCGATCCGTTCGCTGACCATGGCGACTGTCGCCGGAGACCGCTGTCTCTTTGCCTCCGGGACGCCGGAAACCTTTGCCGCCCTGCTCGGCGACCCGTCCCTGACGAAGTGCGGATATAATCTCAAGCGCATATATAATGTCTTGAGATATAACGGAATGGAAATCAACGGCAAGCTCGCCGACATAGAGCTGATGCATTATCTGACCGATCCCGAGAAGAGTCACAAGCTCGAGATTCTCGCGAAATCCTTCCTCGGAGTGGACTTTCAGGAGACGGAAGAAGAGCCGGATGAGGCGCGGACCCTTTTCGACGCGGACGCAGGCGAAGCCCTGGAAAGCCATGCCGACGGAGCCAGGGCTGCGGCCATGGCCATGCTGAATCCGAAGATGCAGGAGGAGCTGGACCGCACGTCTTCCGCCTGTCTCTATGACAGCATAGAGGAGCCCCTGGTCAGGGTACTGGCCGACATGGAATATCAGGGCGTGAAAGTGGACCTGGGCCAGATACGGAACTTCACCGAAGGCCTCAGGAAGGAGGTTGCCGAGCGCGAGGCCAGGATAAGGGAAATGGCGGACGAACCGGAGCTCAATGTCTCGTCGCCCAGGCAGGTGGGCAATCTGCTGTTCGGCAAGCTCAACCTGGACCCTTCGGCCAAGAGGAGCTCGCGCGGGGCATGGTCCACCGATGAGGCTACGCTGTCGGCCATAGCCGACAGGCATCCCATAGTGAACGAGATTCTGGAATACAGGGAGGTCAGGAAGCTGCTGTCCACCTATATAGAGCCTTTTCCGGGCTATGTCTCTCCGGTGACCGGAAAAATCCATACGACTTTCAACCAGGCGCTCACCGCCACCGGCCGGCTCAGCTCTTCGAACCCCAACCTGCAGAACATCCCCATACGCAGCGAGCGCGGCAAGGAGATCCGCAAGGCCTTCGTGCCCTCGGACCCGGCCGGGTCCATACTGTCGGCGGACTATTCCCAGATAGAGCTGCGCATAATGGCACATCTCTGCGGCGACCCGCACATGAGGGAGGCCTTCAACAACGGGGAGGATGTCCACAGGACCACCGCCTCCAAGATTTTCGGGGTTTCGCCCGATGAGGTCACCGATACCCAGAGGCGTGTCGCCAAGACGGCCAACTTCGGTATCATGTATGGAATCTCCTCCTTCGGGCTGGCCCAGAGGCTGAAGGTTTCCCGCCAGGAGGCCAAGGGCATCATAGACGGATATTTCGAGGCTTTCCCCTCGATTAAAGAGTTCATAGCCGAGGCTGTGCGCAAGGCGGAGCGCGACGGCTATGTGGAGACCCTTTTCGGCAGGCGCCGCTATCTGCCCGACATCAACGCCAAGAACGCCACGGTCAGGGCTCTGGCCGAACGGAACGCCGTCAATGCTCCCATACAGGGGACTGCGGCGGACATAATAAAGATAGCCATGGTGAGCGTGGCCGGAAAGATAAAGGAGGCCGGCTTCAGGAGCCGCATGGCCCTTCAGATCCATGACGAGCTGCTGTTTGACACGGCCCCCGGCGAGGAAGATGCCCTCAGGGCCATGGTGAAGAGCGAGATGGAGAATGTGATCAGGCTGTCTGTCCCCTTAACTGTAGAATGCGGATATGGAAAGAATTGGCTCGAAGCTCACTGACCTGAACGACGTGCAGCTTGTCCGCAAGGCGCTGGACGAGGAATCGCAGACTGCGTATTTCACACTGTACACGCGGTATCATCCGGGTGTGTGCGCCCAGATCTCCAAGATAGTCCAGAACCGCAACGAGGTGGAGGACCTCTGCATGGAGACCTTCGAGAAGGCATTCAAGCAGCTTTCCACCTACAGGACCGACGCCAAGTTCTCCACATGGATTCTCACCATAGCCCGCAACACGGCGCTTGACCACAAGGACAGGGAAAGCACGAGAATCAAGAGGATAGAGACCTCGTCCATAGACGTGGAGGCCGGAGACGCTTCGCGCGTGGCCGATCCTTCCATAAGCCCGGAGGAACAGATAATCAGGGACCAGGTCCACGAGAGATTCGTGCGCGGCATCGACGGTCTGCAGACACTGTACAGGGAGATCGCGCGGCTGTGCTTCGTGGACAACCTCGGCTACAAGGAGATTTCGGAGAAGACCGGGGTTCCGCTGAACACGGTCAAGACCAGGATCCGGAGGGCCAAGGAAATGCTTTCCGAAATCATGCAGCAGTCAGAAGAAGAATAACCATGGGATACGAAGAATTTGAAAAGCTCCTTCTCGCCGGATTCCCCGACGTGCCGGAAGATAGGCTGGAGATGTTCAGGAAGGCGGAACTCCTGTACCGCGACTGGAATTCCAGGATAAATGTCATCTCGCGGAAAGACATAGACAATCTCTATCCGCATCACATACTGCATTCTCTGTGCATAGCCGAGTATCTCAGGCGCATGGAGCCCTCTTCGCTCGCCGATTTCGAGAGCGGGACGAGCGTGCTGGACCTCGGGACCGGAGGCGGTTTCCCGGGCATTCCGCTCGCGATACTTTTCCCGAATTCGCACTTCACCCTCTGCGATTCGGTGGGCAAGAAGATAAAGGTCGCTTCCGCCGTCGCGGAGGGGCTGGGCCTGGAGAATGTGACTGCGGTCAATGCCAGGGCGGAGTCTCTGACCGGGAAATTCGACTATGTGGTGACCCGCGCCGTGGCCTCCCTGGAGGACTTCTATCCGTGGGTCAAGGGCAAATACCGCAAGGAAGTGCTCTGTCTGAAGGGCGGGGACGTGGTGGAGGAGATCTACCGGATGCAGACCCGCTTCGGATTCAGGGGCGGATTCCGCACATGGCAGGTTTCCGGCTGGCTGGATGACGAATATTTCAAGGGGAAGTTCGTAATCTCTTTCTGATCGGCGGATTCTGCGCCGGGAGATAAAGTTTTTTTGCAATTAACTGCAAAAAGACTAACTTTGCACTCCTAAGTCCTAAGTTTGAGAATAATAAAATAAGATATAATGAAAAGAACATTTCAACCTTCAAAGCGCAAACGTGTGAACAAGCACGGATTCCGCGAAAGAATGGCTACTGCAAACGGTCGCCGGGTCCTGGCTTCACGC
>CAVIVH010000031.1:0-3377 GCA_963646185.1 bacterium
CACGAAAGGCGAATCAAAAGAACACTAAAATAATGTCAAACAGAATAACCGGACATATATCCCAGATTATCGGACCGGTCGTCGATGTCCGCTTCGACGTTCCCGAAGGGAAGGAGGCCCTGGATCTGCCCAAGATCAACGATGCCCTCAAGGTGGCCAGACCCGACGGCAGAGAGCTGATAATCGAGGTTCAGCAGCATATCGGCGAGGATACCGTGAGGTGCGTGGCCATGGATTCGACCGACGGTCTGCGCAGAGGTCTGGAGGCGGTGAGCCTGGCGGCTCCCATTTCCATGCCAGTCGGCGCCCAGATCAGGGGCAGGGTGATGAACGTCACCGGCGACAGCATAGACGGTCTGGAGAGCCTGGACACCAGGGGCGCCCTCCCCATCCACCGCGAGCCTCCGAAGTTCGAGGACCTGACTACGTCGCAGGAGATGCTCGCCACCGGAATCAAGGTCATAGACCTGCTGGAGCCCTATCTCAAGGGCGGAAAGATCGGCCTCTTCGGCGGCGCCGGAGTGGGAAAGACGGTGCTGATAAAGGAGTTGATAAACAATATCGCAAAGAAGCACGACGGATTTTCAATCTTCGCCGGAGTGGGCGAGCGCACCAGGGAGGGCAACGACCTCCTGCGCGAGATGATCGAGTCCGGTGTCATACGCTATGGAGACGAATTCCTCAAGTCCATGGAGGAGGGTCACTGGGACCTCTCCAAGGTGGACCGCGGGGAGCTGGAGAAATCCCAGGTCGCCATGGTCTTCGGACAGATGAATGAACCCCCGGGAGCGCGTTCATCCGTGGCTCTTTCCGGACTCACCCTCGCCGAGTCGTTCCGCGACAGCGAGAGCGGCGAAGGCCCCAGGGACATCCTCTTCTTCATAGACAACATCTTCCGTTTCACCCAGGCTGGGTCCGAGGTCTCGGCCCTGCTGGGCCGCATGCCTTCCGCAGTGGGATACCAGCCGACCCTGGCCACCGAGATGGGCCGCATGCAGGAGAGAATCACCTCCACCAAGAACGGGTCGATCACTTCCGTCCAGGCCGTGTATGTGCCTGCCGACGACCTCACCGACCCGGCCCCTGCCACCACCTTCACCCATCTTGACGCCACCACCGTGCTGAGCAGAAAGATAACCGAGCTGGGAATCTATCCCGCAGTGGACCCTCTGCAGTCCACCTCCAGGATCCTGGACCCCAACATCGTGGGCAAGAAGCACTATGAAGTGGCCCAGAGAGTGAAGCAGATACTGCAGAGAAACCAGGAGCTGCAGGACATCATCTCCATCCTCGGCATGGACGAGCTCTCGGACGAAGACAGGCAGACCGTGAACAGGGCCAGAAGGGTCCAGAGGTTCCTCTCGCAGCCTTTCGCCGTGGCCGAGCAGTTCACCGGAGTGCCCGGAGTCATGGTGGACATAGAGGACACAATAAGCGGTTTCGAGAAGATTCTGGACGGCGAGGTGGACTATCTCCCCGAACAGGCCTTCCTCAATGTGGGCACAATCGAAGACGCGATAAAGAAAGGCGAGGCGATACTCGCGCGCGCAAACGGTTAATGTCTGCGCAAAGATTTGGTAATGAAGGATATAAGACTGAATATAATCACTCCTGAGGAGACTCTCGTGGACGAGGCGGTGGACAATGTCATGCTGCCCGGGACCATGGGCCGTTTCGAGGTCCTGAAAGACCATGCGCCCGTCATCACCGCCCTTGAGAAGGGCACGGTGGTGTGGCATGCCGACGGCAGGGAGGGCTCCCGCGAGATCAGGTCCGGTTTCGCCGAAGTGAAGGGCAATGTGGTTACGGTCTGCGTGGAAATATGAAGAAACTCTGGTTCATACTTGTGGCTTTGTTCACGCTTCTGCCCCTGCGGGCCGGAGCGGAGAGTTTCGACATGGACGAGTATCTCTATGGCCATGTGCGCGACTCCTATGAATGGCACATAACCACGGTGAACGGAAAGCCCGTGAGCATCCATCTGCCCGTCGTGGTCATAAGCCGCGCCGGGACGGGACTGCACTGCTTCAGCTCCCGCCATGTGGCCGAGGGTGAAAGCTGGGAGGGTTTCCGGATAGCCGGGTCTGAGGAGAAATATGCCGACAAGATAGTGGAAGAGCTGCCGGACGGCACCGTGGTGAAGCCCTGGGACTTCTCGGTGACCAAGAATGTGCTCGGGCTCCTGATAAACTGCGCCCTGCTGCTTACCCTGGTGCTCTGCACCGCCCGCTGGTACCGCAGGCACGACTCCCGCGAAGAGGCTCCCAAGGGCTTCACCGGGCTTATGGAAATGCTTGTGACCATGGTGGAGGACGATATAATAAAGCCTTGTGCCGGAAAGGATTACAGGCGCTATTCCCCCTATCTGCTCACGGCCTTCTTCTTCATCTTCCTCAGCAACCTCATGGGCATAATCCCGTTCTTCCCGGGCGGGGCCAACGTGACCGGCAACATAGCCGTGACCCTGGTGCTCGCCATGTGCACCTTCTTCGCGGTCAATCTCTTCGGAAACGGACATTACTGGAAGGACATATTCTGGCCGGAGGTGCCCACATGGCTCAAGGTCCCGGTGCCGCTGATGCCGGCCATCGAGCTGGTGGGAATATTCACCAAGCCTTTCAGCCTCATGGTCAGGCTTTTTGCCAACATCCTGGCCGGCCATTTCATGATACTCGGAGTCGTGGCGGTGATTTTCCTCACGGCGGAGATGGGCACGGCTCTGAATGCCGGCCTGAGCGTCGTGGCCCTGGGACTCGGAGTGTTCATGGACATGCTCGAGCTGCTGGTCGCATTCATCCAGGCCTATGTGTTCACAATGCTTTCGGCCGTGTTCATCGGATTGTCCCGGCCGGAGCCGCAAACAGAATAAACAATTAAAATCATAGAACTATGTTACTTTCTATCTTACTTCAGGCAGTCGCCTCAGTCGCCGGACTCGGAAGACTCGGCGCTGCAATCGGTGCAGGTTTCGCGGCTTTCGCAGCCGGTTACGGTATAAGCCGCATCGGTACCGCATCTCTTGAGGCCGGCGCCCGCCAGCCCGAGAAGGCCGACCATTTCCGCATGACCGCGATCATCGTGAGCGCCCTCATAGAGGGAGCCTGCCTGTTTGCAATAGTCGTCTGTCTTATCCTCAAGTAAGCGATGTCCCTCATTACACCGGACTTCGGCCTGATAGTGTGGATGACCCTGATTTTCGGGATTGTCTTCTTCATCCTGGCCAAATTCGGTTTCCCGGTCATAACCTCCTCAGTGGAGAAAAGGGCCGAGCGCATCGAGAAATCCCTGCGTGACGCCCGCGAGGCCGAGCAGCTGATAAAGAATCTTTCCGAGGAGCAGAACCGGCTCATCGAGAAGGCCCGCAAGGAGAGGAGCGA
>CAVIVH010000031.1:3387-5223 GCA_963646185.1 bacterium
GCTCAAGGCTGCGTCCGAGACCCGTGCGCAGCTGATCGAGAAAGCCCGCTCCGACGCCAAGGCCGAGGCCGACCGGATGGTCGCCCATGCCAGGACGGAGATTTCGGCCGAAAAGGAGGCCGCCATGCGCGAGGTCAGGGACGAGGTGGCCAGGCTGTCTGTGCAGATAGCCGAAAAGATTGTGAGAAAGGAGCTTGAAGGGGAGTCTGCCCAGAAGCAGTACATCGACAGGCTGCTCAGCGAGATTTCCTCCAGGCCCGGTAACGGAAGAACTGACAGTTAGCGACAATGAACACCGGAGTCATAGCGGCCAGATATGCGAGGACGCTTTTGAAATATGTCGGAGACAGCCCCGCCGGAGAGGCGGTGTGCTCGGAGGCGGAGGCCATAGAGACGGCCCTGTCCCGGGTGGACGGCTTCAGGACGGCGGTGGAGAACCACGTGGCCGTGACCCCGGCGGAGAAGGTGTCCCTTATGCGTGCCGCGGCCGGCAGAAAGCTGGAACCTGAGATGGAGGCTTTCCTCGGGCTGGTCATAAAGAACGGCAGGGAGAAGTTCCTGAAGCTGATTCTGCACGATTTCCGCATGACCTTCCTCCGTTCTCACGGGATACTGGCCGGTTCTCTTGTGACCGTCAGCGGGAACCCTTCCCTGGAGGAGACCCTCAGTAGGATGGTCCGCGAGAAAACCGGATATGATGTCAGAGTGGAGTCCGTGACGGACCCGGAAATCATCGGCGGGTTCGTTTTCACCGTGGATGACTACAGGATAGACGCGAGCGTGGCCGGCCAGCTGGAATCGGTCCGCCGCGGGCTGGAGGCCGAATGAGGTCTCCCGATAAAAAGGTAAATTATTATGGCGCAAAACAATATAAAGGCGAGCGAGATATCCGACGTGCTCCTTAATGAGCTCAAGTCGGTGGACATCTCCGCCAGATTCGAGGAGGTCGGAACCGTGCTCGAGGTGAGCGACGGCGTGGCCCGCATCTATGGTCTTGCCAATGCCGAGGCCGGCGAGCTTCTCGAGTTCGCGAGCGGGGTCATGGGCGTGACCATGAACCTGGAGGAGGACAATGTGGGAGCAGTCCTGCTCGGCCCCACCGACCTCGTGAAAGAGGGAATGGGAGTGAAGAGGACCGGCCGCATCGCGTCCATAGACGTGAGCGACAGGATGCTCGGAAGAGTTGTGGACCCGCTGGGCAATCCTCTGGACGGAATGGGAAAGATCGGGGGGGAGAAGACCCGTATGCCTCTGGAAAGAAAGGCACCGGGAGTCATTTTCCGCCAGCCGGTGAACGAGCCTCTGCAGACGGGCATCAAGGCCATAGACGCAATGATCCCCATAGGCCGCGGCCAGCGTGAGCTGATCATCGGCGACCGCCAGACCGGAAAGACGGCCATAGCCATAGACGCCATCCTGAACCAGAAGAGCGAATTCCTGAAGGGAAAGCCTGTCTATTGCATCTATGTGGCTGTGGGACAGAAGGGTTCCACCGTCGCCAACATAGTGCAGACCCTGCGTTCCGCCGGTGCGATGGACTACACCGCGGTGGTGTCCGCGACAGCCGCCGACCCCGCCGCCCTCCAGTATTACGCCCCCTTCGCCGGGGCCGCCATAGGCGAGTATTTCAGGGACACCGGCCGCCATGCGCTTGTGGTCTATGACGACCTCTCCAAGCAGGCTGTGGCCTACCGCGAGGTTTCCCTGATTCTGCGCCGTCCTTCCGGACGTGAGGCCTATCCGGGCGATGTGTTCTACCTGCATTCCAGGCTGCTGGAGCGCGCCGCCAAGATTATCGGCCAGCAGGAGGTCGCCGAGAAGATGAACGACCTGCCC
>CAVIVH010000031.1:5233-10371 GCA_963646185.1 bacterium
GACCTGCCCGAGTCGCTCCGCGGCAAGGTGAAGGCCGGCGGATCGCTCACCGCGCTGCCCATAATCGAGACCCAGGCCGGAGACGTCTCGGCCTATATCCCCACCAATGTGATTTCCATCACCGACGGACAGATATATCTGGAGTCCAACCTGTTCAACCAGGGATTCCGCCCCGCCATCAATGTGGGAATATCGGTGTCCCGAGTCGGCGGAAGCGCCCAGGTCAAGAGCATGAAGAAGGTGGCCGGAACTCTGAAAATCGACCAGGCGCAGTATGGCGAGCTGGAGTCTTTCTCCAAGTTCTCCTCCGACATGGACAAGGTCACAGCCATGGCCATAGACAAGGGCCGCAAGAACAAGGAGCTGCTTGTCCAGCCCCAGTACAGCCCCATGCCGGTGGGCGAGCAGGTGGCCATTCTCTACTGCGGCACCCATGCGCTGATGCAGGGTATAGCCGTCGGCGACGTGCGCTCCTTCCAGAAGGAGTTCCTCGAGAGGATGAGGACCGCCCATCAGGACGTTCTCGACGCCCTGGCCGCCGGAAAATATGACGAAAGCCTCCAGAAAGTGATAGAGGAGACCGCTTCCGAGGTCTCGTCCATGTTTGCGAAATCTGAATAATGGCATCGCTCAAGGAAATAAAGAACCGGATAGGCTCGGTGAAGAGCACGCTGAAGATCACCTCCGCGATAAAGATGGTGGCTTCGGTCAAGCTGCACCATGCCCAGATTGCCATCGGCAACCTTCTTCCCTATGAGAAGAAGCTCACCGGAATCCTGGGCCACCTGATGGAGAGCGCCATGGAGCCCGGGCCCTATGAGGAGAGCAGGAAGGTGAAAAGCGTGGCCGTGCTGGCCTGCGCCTCCAATTCGTCCCTTTGCGGCGCCTACAACTCCAACGTTATCAGGCAGGTGAAGTCCGTTCTTGACGAATATGGCGCAAAGGGGATTCCCGTGACGGTCTATAGCGTGGGCAAGAAGATGTCCGAGGCCATGCGCAAAATCGGGTTTGTCTCGCCCGAGGACCTCACCGGTCTCGCCGCCAAGCCCGATTATGCCGGTGCCGCAGCCCTCGCCGAAAGGCTGATGAGGGCCTTCCTTTCCGGAAAGTATGACAGGGTGGAGCTGGTCTATACCCATTACCGTTCCACTTCCTCCCATGTCGTGAGGCGCGAGATCTATCTGCCTTTCTCCATGGAAGAGGAAAAGACCATGGCCGGCGAAGCCTCTGCGGACAGCGCGGCCATAGACGATTTCATTCTTGAGCCGGACCGCGGGGAGCTTTTCGGTAAGCTGCTGCCCATGGTCATGTGCCTCAAGATCTACACCATGCTGCTCGACGCGTCCGAGTCCGAATATGCGGCCAGGACCATGGCCATGCAGACCGCCACCGACAACGGAAACGACCTGCTCCAGGAACTCACGCTGGAATACAACAAGGGACGCCAGCAGAAGATCACCAACGAGATCCTCGACATAGTCGGAGGGTCCGCTTCAAAAGACATGGAATTCGATACAGGAATAAAACTCAAGGAGGTGAGGACGGCCTTCGTCCCCTCCGACAGTGACTCTGAGCTCTTTACGCGGCACATCTGGGAGGTCGCAGGCAAATGCTCCCAGTCCGTGTCCGATGCCGGCAGCGAGGTGTGGGCCGACTATTCGGACTTTTTCCGCACCCGTCATCTGGTGATTGACGCCACTCCCGCCGAAGGAGGCTACAATGTCCGCTTCAGGGCCGGGGCCCGTCCCGGAATGGCCGGCGACGTGGTCGTGATGGCGGCGATACTCCTCATGTTCTGGCTTATGGGCAAGGCCGTGGCCTCCGGTTTTGACCTGATGGTGACGGCCGGCGCCGTCGTGGCGGCTTTCGTCGCAGTCGCTGTGCTCGCATATTGTGGCAAGCATTTTGGAGCGGAAGAGGCCGGCGAAATTCTTGAGAAACTATGAAAAAACTTATTCTTTCAGCTCTTTCCCTGGCCTTGGCCGCGTGCATGCTTCCCGCACAGAACCTGGTCAAGTACAATTATATGAAGAACGGCAAGGTTTACACCGGCTCTGAGCGTGTCAGGGTGACCAACGGCAACACCCGGGACACTCCGGTCACGGTGAAGCTTTCCCGCGTGCTGTTCGAGGACGGCCAGCCGATATATATGCTCAGGATGGACTTCGAGGAGTCCACGGCATGGAAGATGCCCAAGAACGCTCCGCTCACCATCACGGTGGGAGACGGCGGCTCCGTGGTGCTGAAGAATAATGCTGATGCTCCCAACCTGGTGGCTCCCAAGGGAATACGCAATTCCTCCGGGAACACGGTCTATCTCAATTACGGCGAATATTATCTTGAGGCCTCCGACATGCGGAAGCTTACGACCGGCATTTCGGCCATCAACGCCACCAAGCGCTGGTCTGCCGACGGCTACATAAAGGTCCAGTATAAGAACAACGAGCTGGGCACTGCCATAAGCGAGCTGTTCGATGCCGTGAACACCGTCCGCAAGCCCTCTTCGGAGCTCGGCTCCAACCTCAAGTCCCTCCAGGACCAGAACGGAAGCCGTCTGGCCGAGTCGGCGCAGGTGAAGGTGGCCTCGGGGCTGTCGGTGTCGCTGGTCTATCTCTATTATGCCGCCAGCAACACTGAAAGCATAGACCTGAACCTCTATCTCGACGGCAGGACGGTTTCGTTCACCTCGCCTGTGACCATAGTCACGAAAAAGGGCGAGACCATCAATCTCAAGCAGGAGAAGGACCTGGCCGCAGGCAGGGTGATCTGCTATCCGACTCTGGAGCAGCTCAAGTCCATGGCTGCCGGAGTGGCGCGCATGACGGTCCGGACCACCGGCGGCGAGGTTTCGTTCGCTTTCCCTTCCGACGAGTTCGGCAAGGCCGTGGACAAGCTCTACAATTCGCTTGAAACAGTTGCGATTCTTTAGTTTCATCGTACATAAACTCTTTAAAAACAGATTGTTATGGAAAATAGCAATGTGAAAAACTGCGCTGAGCGCCGCCATTGCGGCCTGCTCCCGGCGCTGTGCATAATGCTGGGCCTCGTGTTCGTCGGGCTTATGCTTCCGCGCGCCTTCAGGGTGCTGCGTTCATTTGACCGGACTGTGACCGTGAGGGGGGTCTCCGAGCGGGAAGTCCCCGCCGACAAGGTTATATGGCCCATAGCCTACAGGGCAGTGGGCAACGACCTCGCGAGCCTGAACAGCGAGATTGAGTCCAAGAATTCCGTGGTCCTTTCCTTCCTTAAGGACGGCGGCATCGCCGACGATGCCATTTCGGTGTCCGCGCCTGCGATTTCCGACGCCTATGCCCAGGAGTATTCCACTCCCGACCGCAAGTACAGATATGTGGCCACCTGCGTGGTGACCGTGGCCACCGACGAAGTGGACAAGGTGCTCGCTCTGATGAGTAGGCAGACTTATCTGCTTGACAGAGGCATAGTTCTGGTCTCTGAGTCCTGGAACTACAAGGCCGAGTTCTCTTTTGAGAGCCTGAACGACATCAAGCCCGAAATGATTGAGGAGGCCACAGAGAACGCCCGCCTTTCCGGCGACAAGTTCGCCAAGGACAGTCACAGCCGTCTTGGCAAGATCCGCACCGCCAACCAGGGTGTGTTCAGCATCACCGACAGGGATTCCACGACGCCTCAGATAAAGAAGGTCCGCGTGGTCACCACCATAGTCTATAACCTTTCCAGATAGGCATTCCGATATTGTCTTTATCGAATATAATGCATAACTTTGAGAGACGTTCGCGCCCACCACACGCGGACGTCTCTTATGTATCATGCAGAATAAACACTTTCTAACAATCGCGCTTTCCGTCTTTGCCCTTGCGGGAGGCGTTTCAGTTTCTCATGCCCAGGGAACCATGGAAGATTATGTCAGAGCCTATACGCTCCAGAATAAATTCTCCCGTGACAAGGTCTATCACTGGGCTCAGGTCGTCCAGTGGAAGGACTCTTCGAGCGTTCTCTATTATCAGGTCAACACTGCCGACGGCCCTCTCTATGTGAGCTATGACGCCGCCAGGAAAGCCAGGAAGACCTATGCCGACGAGGCTTCGATGAACAAGGCCCTTGGCCTTGAGGCCCGCAGGCCCGGATTCCCCGGAATGAGGCCCGGTGCGGGCGGCGGCAAGTTCGAGCCCGCCGAGAAGCACTGGATGGTGGTGGACGAGGAGACCGACCAGTTCCCCGTGCTTTCGCCTGACGGCAAGACCGAGGCATACATAGACGGACAGAACCTCACCATACATGAAGTGGGCACTCCCTATTCCGAGGCCCGCGCACTTTCCGCCGACGGCACTCTCGGATGCTACTATTCGAACCAGATTCTCTGGTCGCCCGACGGCAACTACATCTTCGTGTGCAAGAGGCGTCCCGTGCCCAAGCGCTATGCCTATTATGTGGAGTCTTCTCCCGAAGGACAGGTGCAGCCCATTCTGCATAAGCAGGAATATGCCAAGCCCGGCGATGAGCTTCCCCAGCACTATCCGGTAATCTTCAACGTGAAGACCGGCGAGAAGGTGGAGGCAGACAAGGCCGCTCTGGACAACCAGTATGAGCTCGGATTCTATCAGTGGACTCCCGACAGCAGGGAGGTTACCTTCGAATACAACAAGCGCGGCCATCAGCTCTATCAGCTGCTCGCCATGGACGCCTCCACCGGCGCCCTGCGCACCGTGGTCGAGGAGACCGCCGATACCTATGTGAACTGGACCCGCCTCTGGCGTCAGTTCATCTCCGACGGAAAGGAGCTGCTCTGGACCAGCGAGAGGGACAACTGGAACCATCTCTATCTCGTGGACGTGGCCAAGGGCGTTTCCGCCGAGCCCAGGCTCATAACCAAGGGCGACTGGTGCCTGAGGGAAATCGTGAACGTGGACGAGAAGGCCCGTCGCGTCACCTTCACCGCATCCGGAATGAATCCCGGTGAGGACCCGTATTTCATTCATTACTACAGCATAGGCCTTGACGGCAAGAACCTCGTTTCCCTCACTCCCGCCGAAGGCAACCACAGGGCCACTTTCAGCCCTGACGGGGAATGGATCGTGGATTCCTATTCGATGGTGGACAAGGCTCCCGTGACCGAGCTGCGCAGAGTCAGCGACGGCAAGCTCGTGGAGACTCTCGAG
>CAVIVH010000032.1:0-9693 GCA_963646185.1 bacterium
GTACAAGGAGGCTGGTGTTCCCGACGGTGTCGTGAACCTTCTCCCCGGCAGCGGTTCCCTCATCGGAAACGTCTGCACATCTTCCCACTACTTCGCAGGTATCCACTTCACAGGTTCCACCGGCACATTCAACAGCCTCTGGCAGGAGACCGGAAAGAACCTCACCAAGTATGTCTCCTATCCCCGTCTCGTCGGTGAGACCGGCGGTAAGGACTATATCTTCGTGCTGCCCGGCTCGCCCGTGAAGGCCGTCGCTACAGCCGCTTACTGCGGTTCCTTCGAGTATCAGGGCCAGAAGTGCTCCGCCGCATCCCGCATGTACATCCCTAAGAGCATGTGGCCTGCTGTCCTCGAGGAAATGAAGAGCATCGACGCTGAGGTGAAGATGGGTGACGTCCGCGACACCGAGAACTTCATCAACGCCGTCATCGACGAGAAGTCCTTCGACAACATCGTTTCCTACATCGACTATGCAAATGCAGCTGAGGATGCAAAGGTGGTTCTTGGCGGCCAGCATGACAAGACAGTCGGATACTTTGTCCGTCCTACCGTCATCGAGACTTCCAACCCTCACTTCAAGTCCATGGAAGAGGAGATCTTCGGACCTGTCCTCACTGTCTATCCCTATGATGACGACAAGGTGGACGAGGCTGCCGATCTCTGCGACACCACTTCTCCTTACGGACTCACCGGTGCCATCTTCGGACAGGACCGTCTCGAGCTTCAGAGAGTCGCCGACAAGCTTCGCGCAACTTCCGGCAACTTCTATATCAATGACAAGCCTACCGGAGCAGTTGTGGGTTGCCAGCCTTTCGGCGGATCCCGCGCTTCCGGCACCAACGACAAGGCAGGCAGCATCCTGAACCTCATCCGTTGGGTCACCCCTCGCGTGATCAAGGAGACTCTTGTTTCCCCGACAGACTACCGCTATTCTTACCTCAAGGAGAATAAGTAATCCCAGCATATCCAGACGCTACCCGGCAACAGGGCCGGGTGCGTCTCTTTTTGCATATAACGACCATCAATAACACCAAACCGCATGAAAAAGTTTTTTACACTGATCGCAGTTGCAGCCGTTGCGGCATGCTGCCTGGTCTCCTGCAAGTCGGAGAAGAAGTACACTCTCAACATCCCCGAATGCACAATAACCACACCTCCCGATTCGCTCGGACTTTCTGACTTCTACAAGAAGTACATCCGTGTGAACGGCATTCACCTCATCTCTTCCGAAAAAGTTCCGGATTCTGCAATGGTCCAGGCCTACAAGGTCCTCTATGCCATGACCAGCTATCTGAAACCCGAAGTCGTGAAGGCAATGGGTGACGTCAATACCAAGGTCGCCATCATGGCACGCTATGAGGGAACTGAAGACATCCCCGAGCACAGCGACATGGGCAACCGTGACGAGAGCAGCATCGTTCTCAACTGGAACCTCCGCGCAAGAGGTCTGGGCGGCTCCATCGAATTCCCCTTCACCTCCGGTGCCGAGGAGAACGTGATGGCCTATCAGATTGACAAATATCACGCTGAGGACATCCTTATCCATGAATTCTCGCATTCGATCCACCTCGTAGGCATCTACCAGGTCGATCCTACCATCAACGATAAGCTCCAGGCCCTTCTCGACAAGGCGAAGGCCGAGCACAGATATGACAACACCTACGCTCAGACCGACATCGCCGAGTATTGGGCTGAGGGCGTGCAGGACTGGTTCAATGTGAACGCCGAGATGCCTTATTCCGACGGCAAGCACAACTGGGTCAACACCCGTGAGGAGCTCAAGGCCTATGACCCTGACCTCTACGAACTCATCGCCCAGTACTTCCCTCCCGTGGACGAGCAGATCGGCCGTCACGCCTATGTGAACCTCTACGGACCCGACTCCAAGCCGGAACCCGCTCCCGCCGAGGTTGAGGGCTTCGAGACTCCCGAGTACACCATCACCACTCCTCCCAAGTCTCTCAAGCTCCCTGAGTTCTACAGCAAGTATGTGAATGTGAACGGCATTCCTCTCATCTCCTCCTGGAGAGTTCCGGATTCCTGCTTCGTTCAGGCCGAGAAGGAGCTCTATGCAATGACCAGCATGCTCGACGCCAAGATTCTCAAATCCATGGTTGACAAGGGCACCAAGGTCGCCATCATGGCCCGCTATGAGGGAACCACCGATATCCCTGAGCACGCTCACCTCAGAGGTGACAAGCAGATCAACTGGGACGTCCGTGCAAGAGGTCTCGAGGGAACTCCCGAGCTTCCTCTCACCACCTGCGCAGAGGAGAACATCCTCGCCTACCAGATCGACCAGTACTGGTCTGAGGACATCCTCATCCACGAGTTCGCTCACTCCATCCAGCTCCTCGGCATCGAGATGGTCGACCCGACCTTCCACGACAAGCTCCAGAAGCTCCTGGACGACAACCTCGCAGCCGGCAAGTATCAGAACACCTATGCAGCCACCAACGCCACCGAGTATTGGGCTGAGGGCGTGCAGAACTGGTTCAATGTGAATTCCGAGATGCCTTATGCCGACGGCAAGCACTTCTGGGTCAACACCCGTGAGGACATGCAGGCATATGATCCCGGTCTCTATGAACTGATTGCACAGTACTTCCCTGCATTCGACGGTCAGATCAGCAAGCACAAGAAGGTCAACCTCTATACGGCTGACCAGTACATGAAGTAAATCACCATGTTCGCAAAAGAAACCTATATTGGCAGACGCGCCAGGCTCAAAAAAGAGCTTGGCAGCGGTCTGCTGTTATTCCTCGCCAATGACGAGGCACCTGAAAACTATCTTGACAACACCTATCCCTATCGTCAGGACAGCACCTTCCTCTACTACTTCGGACTCAGCTATCCTTCGATGGCCGCCGTCATCGACGTGGACGAGGACAAGGAGATAGTTTTCGGAAACGACCTCACCATAGACGACATAGTCTGGGGCGGCGCACAGCCTTCTCTCAGCGAGAAGTGCGCTCCCGCAGGCATTACCGAAACCATGCCTCTGACCTCTCTCAAGGGCTACCTTGACAAGGCTAAGGCAAAGGGGCAGAAGATTCACTTCGTCGATCCCTACAGGGGAGAGACCAAGATCTGGCTTCACGAGCTGCTCGGCATCGACGTGAAGGCCGTGGAGGAGCATGTTTCTCTTCCCCTGAAGAAGGCCGTCATCGAGATGAGGCTCCACAAGGACGAAGAGGAGCTCAAATCCATAGACCACGCAGTGGATATCAGCACGCGCATGCACCTGGAGGCCTACAAGATGGTCAAGCCCGGCATGCATGAGGCCGAAGTCGCAGCCGCAATTCTGAAGGTGGCAAACGAGGAAGAAGGCACGATGCTTGCATTCCCCACTATCGCCACGGTTCAGGGTCAGGTCCTTCACAACCATGGATTTATCCACAGGACGAAGGCCGGAGACATTTTCCTGGTGGATGCCGGAGCGGAGAGCCCCGAGCATTATGCAGGCGACCTGTCATCCGCTTTCCCTGTCAGTGACAAATTTACAGAGCGTCAGGCCCTGATCTACAACA
Source organism: bacterium (assembly GCA_963646185.1). Taxonomy (GTDB): domain Bacteria; phylum Bacteroidota; class Bacteroidia; order Bacteroidales; family UBA932; genus Cryptobacteroides. Next base: position 3,531 of record CAVIVH010000032.1, read on the forward strand.
TTCATCTCGCCAGCTTCAAGGCTGCGGTGGACACGCTCAAGATCGGTGTTCCTTTCCGCAACGCGCACATCGCCGCCGCCAAGGCCATAGTCGAGGGAATGAAGGAAATCGGACTCATGAAGGGCAACGCGCAGGACGCCGCCGAAAGCGGAGCATACGCACTCTTCTTCCCTTGCGGACTGGGCCACAGCATGGGTCTTGACGTTCACGACATGGAGAATCTCGGCGAACAGTATGTGGGCTACACCGGAGACATGAAGAAGAGCACGCAGTTCGGATTCAAGTCGCTCAGGCTCGCAAGACCGCTGGAAGCCGGATATGTCTTCACGATCGAACCCGGAATCTACTTCATGCCGGAGCTTATCGACCAGTGGCACGCCGAGCACAAGTTCACCGAGTTCATCAACTATGACAAGGTCGAGGAGTGGAAGGACTTCACGGGACTTCGCAACGAGCTCGATTACGTCATCACCGAAAACGGTCCCCGTCTCATGGGCACAATCAAGAAGCCTATGACCATCGAGGAGATCTACGAGGCAAAAAACAGACTTTAACACACCACTTTATATAGTTAAAAGTTAGTTTTATTTTTATTTTTATTTTTATTCAGAAGTTATATGAGCAATGGTTTTCCTATTAAGTACCCCCAGAATGACGGAGGTATGAACGATAGAATCAAGAGACTGCATCAGCAGAGTCTGGACACCCCGACTACTCTTACTATCGAAAGAGCTCTCATAGAGACTGCGTTCTACAAGGAGAATTACGGTAAATATTCTGTTCCCGTGATGAGGGCGAAGAACTTCTATGAGATCTGCAAGAAGAAGACGATCTACATCGGAAAGGACGAGCTTATCGTGGGAGAAAGAGGACCGGTCCCCAAGGCTGTGCCCACATTCCCCGAGCTTACCTGCCATTCCGTTGAAGACCTTCACGTGCTTGACACCCGTGAGCTTCAGTCCTATCACATCAGCCAGGAGGATATCGACACCTATGCAAGAGAGGTGATTCCTTACTGGCAGGGCAGAACCCAGAGGGAGAGAATCTTCAACCATGTGTCCAACGAGTGGAAGGAAGCCTATGAGGCCGGTGTATTCACCGAATTCATGGAGCAGAGAGCCGCCGGCCACACGGCCATGGACGGAAAAATGTACCACAAGGGTCTGCTTGAGGTGAAGAAGGAGATTGCCGACGAGATTGCAAAGCTTGACTACATCAACGATCCCGAGGCTACCGACAAGAGCCAGGAGCTCGAGGCAATGAGCATTTCCTGCGATGCAGCCATCCTTTTCGCCGAGCGTCATGCCAAGCTCGCAGAGGAAATGGCCGCCAAGGAGCAGGATCCCCAGAGGAAGGCTGAACTCGAGAAGATTGCCGAGGTCTGCCACTGGGTTCCCGCCCACGCCCCGCGGAATCTCAGGGAGGCTATCCAGACCTACTGGTTCACACATCTGGGAACTGTCACTGAGCTTAACGGATGGGACAGCATGAACCCCGGTCACATCGACCAGCACCTCTATCCTTTCTACGAGCAGGATGTCAAGAACGGCACTCTCACCCGTGACGAGGCCAAGGAGCTGCTTTCCTGCCTGTGGATCAAGTTCAACAATCAGCCCGCTCCGCCCAAGGTGGGTATCACCGCGAAGGAATCCGGTACCTACAATGACTTCACCAACATCAACATCGGCGGAGTTACAAAGGATGGAAAGGCCGTTGCAAACGATATTTCCTACATTTGCCTTGAGATTCAGGAGGAACTCCATGAGCTTCAGCCCGGTCTGAGCGTGCATGTGACCAAGGACACTCCGAACGACCTTCTGATGGCTGCCGTCAAGGTGATCCGTCAGGGCCACGGTTATCCTTCACTGTTCAATTCCGACACTTATGTCCAGGAGCTGACCAATCAGGGCAAGAGCCTTGAGGACGCCCGCGAGGGCGGTTGCTCCGGCTGCATCGAGGTGGGAGCTTTCGGTAAGGAGGCCTATCTTCTGACCGGTTATCTCAACACCCCGAAGATTCTCGAGATCACTCTTCACAACGGTATCGACCCCGAGACCGGCAAGAAGATCGGTATCGAGACCGGCGACCCCAGGTCGTTCACCAGCTATGAGCAGCTCTATGAGGCCTGGCATAAGCAGATGGTCTATTTCGTGAACATGAAGCTCGGTGTCAACAACTACATCGAGAGGATGTTCTCCCTGTATGCCCCTGCAACCTACCTCAGCCTCTATATCGACGACTGCATCAAGAAGGGCAAGGACTACTATGACGGCGGCGCAAGATATAACACCCAGTATATCCAGTGCACCGGCCTCGGCACCATCACCGACAGCCTCTCCGTCATCAAGAAGCAGGTCTTTGAGGAGAAGAAGTACACGATGGACGAGATTATCAACGCCTGCGACACAGACTTCGAGGGCAACGAGGTGATGCGCCAGTATATCCGCAACCACACTCCTTTCTTCGGAAATGACGACAAGTATGCTGATGACATCGCAGTCAAGGTGTTCGACGACCTTCACGATGCCATCGCCGGCAGGCCCAACACCCGTGGCGGCAAGACTCAGATGAACATGCTGAGCACAACCTGCCACAACTATTTCGGAACTGTCTGCCGCGCAACGCCTAACGGACGTCATGCCCACACCGCCATCAGCGACGGAACATCGCCTGACCACGGCGCCGACACCAACGGCCCGACCGGAGTCATCAAGTCTCTCGGCAAGCTTGACCAGACAAAGAGCGGCGGTACGCTTCTCAATGTCCGCTTCATCCCTAACCTGCTCAAGAGGGACAAGGATGTGCAGAAGTTCGTGGACCTGATCAGAGAGTACTTCAAGCTGGGAGGTCACCACATTCAGTTCAACATTGTCGATACGGCTACGCTGTATGACGCTCAGGCTCATCCTGAGAACTACAGAGGCCTGCTCGTGAGGGTTGCAGGATACAGTGACTATTTCAACGACATGAACGATACCCTGCAGAACGATATTATCAACCGAACTGAGAATGTCGAGATCTAATCTGATTTTTGATATCAAAAGATACGCTGTGAATGATGGTCCGGGAATCCGGACCACCATTTTTCTTAAGGGGTGTCCCCTTCGGTGTGTCTGGTGTCATAACCCTGAGAGCTGGAGCCCCGACAGGGAGAAGACCTATAAGAAGAGCAAGTGCATAGGCTGTCAGAGCTGTGTGCAGACTTGCCCTGTGGGTGCCATTCATCTGACTCCGGACGGCATCATGCCTACTGACGTGAAGTGTCTTGCATGCGGAAAGTGCGCCGATGCCTGCCCGACCATGGCAATGGAGATGAGCGGCAAGGTGTGGAAGATGGAGGACTTGATGGCGGAGATCGAGAAGGAGAGGGACATTATGACCGACAGCGGAGGGGGAGTGACTCTCTGCGGCGGCGAGCCTCTTTTCCAGCCCGAGCACAGCCTTGAAATCCTGAAGGAGCTTGGCAGGAGGGGATTCCACCGTGCGGTGGACACGACTCTGTTTGCAGCGCCTGAGGTGGTAAAGGAGTTTGCGGCCAACTGTGAGCTTTTCCTGGTGGACCTGAAGGCCATGGATTCGGAGAAGCATAAGTTCTGGACTGGGGTCCCGAATGAGCAGATTCTGGCCAATATCCGGATGATTGCCGGGATGGGAGCCAATTATTGGATCAGGATTCCGGTGATCAATGAGGTGAACGGCGATGTGGAGAATATCGAGAAGTCGGCTGAGTTCCTGGCTTCGCTGCCGAAGCAGCCGGAGATTCTCAATATCCTGCCTTATCATGACATCGGGAAGGGAAAGGATGAGAGACGGTGGATGGAGTATAATCCCAACCATTATCAGATGACGGCGCCGTCGGCCGAGGAGCAGACGCGCATCGTCGGGCAGTTCACCGACCACGGCATCAAGGCCATCATCGGCGGCTGATTTCCCGCCCTCAAAAACGAAAAGAGGCTGACTAAAAATAGTCAGCCTCTTTCATGTCAGATTCTCAGACATCAGCGTCTGTCGGGTAGCCCCGGATGAGTTTGATGCTGACTGGAGATATCGGGCGGTGATGGCGGAGGAGAGGGACATCTCGGCGGGAGTGCCGCGGAAAGTGACGGTGCCGCCGTTCTCGCCGGCGCCGGGCCCCAGCTCGATTACATAGTCCGCACTGCGGATGACATCGGTGTTATGCTCAATCAGCCACACGCTGTTGCCGCCGGACACCATCCTGTCAAACACTCCCAGGATGTGCAGGATGTCCTTGATATGCAGGCCGTCCGTGGGCTCGTCGATGATGAACAGTTTCCCTTTGTCGCCAAGATAGGAAGCCAGCTTCAGCCTCTGCAGCTCGCCGCCCGAGAGCGTCGAGAGAGCCTGGTTCAGATGCAGATAGCCCAGACCCACGTCCATCATCGGCCTCAGCTTCTCCTCTATGGGCGTGCCCTTGAAAAACATCGAAGCCAGACGCACCGTCAGGTCCATTACCTGGGCTATGTTGAGCTTCTCGCGGGTGGCGGGACTTTCCACAGTGTATTTCAGTGCCTCCGGCGAATAGCGCAGACCGCCGCAGGCCTCGCAGGTCGTCTCAATCGAATCCATAAAGGCCATCTCCGACACGATCACGCCCTTGCCGCCGCACACGTGGCAGGCCCCCTTGCCGTTGAAAGAGAAATAATCCTCCTTCATGCGGTTGGCCTTTGCGAAAATCTTCCTTATGTCCGGTGCCACGTCCATATAGGTGGCGGGCGTGGACCTCAGGCTCACGCCTATGCTCTTCTGGCTTATGTACACGACCTCCTCCGGCTTCGGCCAGCTGTTGCGGAGACATTCCATCAGCGAGCTCTTTCCCGAGCCGGCCACTCCGGCCACCACGCCGAACACCCCAAGCGGGATGTCCACGTCCACATTCTTCAGATTGTGCAGCGAGGCGCCCCTGATCGGGTACCAGTCCTTCGGAACGCGTGGTGAAGCCTTGAACGGGCACTTCTCCTCAATCATCTTGCCGGTGCTCGTCCCGCTCTTCAGCAGCTCTTCATAGCTGCCCTGGAACATGATTTCGCCGCCGAGCATTCCGGCGCCCGGGCCCATGTCCACAATGTGGTCGGCAATCTTGATCATCTCCTTGTGATGCTCCACCAGCAGCACGGTGTTGCCGTGGTCGCGGAGCTGGGCCACCGACTTCTTCATGAGCTCGATGTCGTGGTTGTGAAGACCCACGCTCGGCTCGTCCAGGATGTAAAGCACATCCGAGAGCGAAGAATTGATATATTTCGCGATCTTGCAGCGCTGCGCCTCACCGCCCGAAAGCGTGCCCACGGGGCGGCTCAGGCTCAGATAGCCCAGACCGATCTCCTCCAGCGCGTCCAGCCTCTCGCCTATGGCCTTCTTCAGATCGACGGCAAGCGGGTCCGAAAGCGCATGGATCCATGCATTCAGCTTGGTTATGGAAAGGTCGCAGACCTCGGCTATGTTTTTCCCCTCGATCTTGCAGGACAGCACCTTGCTGCTGAGCCTGGTGCCGCCGCAGTCCGGGCATACGCCCATCGTGAGCATCGGATTGAGCACGGCGCTGTGCAGAAGACCCTCCTCGGAGTTGATGATGCTCCTGTACATTCGCGGGATAAGACCCTCATATTTGGCCGTCTTGGGCCAGTTGGACGGCGGGTTCTTCAGCTTGATCTGCGGACTGTTCAGGAACAGGTCCAGCTCCTCGGAGCTGTAGTCCTTAATCTTCTTGTCCAGGTCGAACAGGCCGCTGTGCGCATAGCGTATCCATCTCCATCCGCCCTTGTGGAAGGCGATGTAGTGGATGGTGTCCTCGTCGTTCAGGCTCTTGTCGAAATCCACCAGCTTGTGGATGTCCAGCTCGCGAATCTCGCCCAGGCCCGAGCACCTCGGGCAGCAGCCCTGCGGGTTGTTGAAGCTGAAGGAGTCGGAATAGCCGACAAAAGGCTTTCCCACTCTCGAAAAGAGCAGGCGAACCAGTGAATAGATGTCGGTGTAGGTTCCCACCGTGGAGCGGGAATTCTGGGCCGGCTTCTTCTGGTCTATGACTATGGCTATGGGCAGACCCTCGATTCTGTCCACATGCGGTCTTCCATATTTCGGAAGATACTGCTGGACAAAGGAGGGAAAGGTGTCGTTAAGTTCGCGCCGCGACTTTGCGGCAATCGTG
>CAVIVH010000032.1:9703-10131 GCA_963646185.1 bacterium
AATCGTGTCCATCACCAGGGAACTCTTCCCGGATCCGGACACGCCCGTGAAAACCGTTATCTTGTATTTTGGGATTTCCAGGGAGAGATTCTTCAGGTTGTTCTCCCTCGCACCCCTGACCGTAATCCTGTCTGTCGTCATCTTTCAATGGTGGCCTCTCTGTCCGGTCCGACCGAAATTATGCGGATGGGGACTCCGACATGCTGCTCCATGAAAGCGATGTACTCCTTGAACTCGGCGGGGAACTCGCTCTCGCTTCTCACTCCGCTCAGGTCCTTCTTCCAGCCCTTGAACTCCGTATAGACGGGCTCCACGCTGGCTGCGGTGTCGAAAGGCACCTGCTCGGTCACCTTGCCGCCCACCTTATAGGCCGTGCAGACCTTCACGGTGTCGAATCCGTCCAGGCAGTCGGACTTCATCATGATGAG
>CAVIVH010000033.1:0-2573 GCA_963646185.1 bacterium
GTTCCTGCCGCTGACTATGGTCTCCGGTATGGCCGGAATCATGTTCAAGCAGCTGGGATGGATCGTGAGCATAATCATGATAATATCCACCACCGCGGCTCTTACCCTGGTGCCCATGATGTGCTCCAAGATGCTGAGCAACAAGCCTAAGAACGGAAAGCTGCACAGGGCCATCTTCGACCCCGTGGAGAAGTTCCTCGGCAAGATATCCGACGGCTATGCCAAGATAATCGCATGGGCCGTGACCCACAGGAAGACCGTGATCTTCAGCGCCCTCGGCATATTCGTGGCGGCAGTGGTGTTCTTTGTCCCCGGCCTCAAGACCGAGTATTTCCCCACCCAGGACTCCGACCGTCTGACGGTTGAGATCCAGCTCCCCGTGGGAACGGCCCAGAGTGTCACCAAGGATTTCGTCACCAACTTCGCCGAGCGCATCAAGGAGGATATCCCCGAAATCCAGGTGCTCCAGTACAGGTTCGGCCAGGCCAGCTCCGACAATGCCCTCGCAAGCGTGATGGACAACGGCTCGCACATCATATCCATGAACATAAACATAGGCTCCAAGCTTTCCAGGCACCGTTCTTCGTCTGAGCTCGCCGACGTGATCAGAGCTGACATGAGAGAGTACCCGGAGATCAAGAAGGGTACGGTGACTGAAGGTATGGGCGGCGTAGGCGGTGCCTCCTCGCTCAAGCTGGAGGTCTATGGCTATGACTTCGAGGAGACTGAGAGCGTGGCCCGCGCCATCCAGGCCAAGATGCTCGACAACGAGGCCTTCACCCAGGTGGTGCTCAGCCGCGACGAGTACACTCCGGAGTATCTTGTGGACTTCGACAGGACCAAGCTTGCCGCCAACGGCCTCAATTCTTCCACCGCCGCCGCCGAGTACAGCGCAGCCATGAACGGTTCCGTGGGCTCCTACTACAGGGAGGACGGAGACGAGTATGACATCCGCGTCAGATATGAGAAGGCTGACAGAAGCAGCGTGGAGGACATCGAGAATGTCGTCATCTACAACGGCAAAGGCAAGCCTGTCAGAATCAAAGATCTCGGAAGCATCTCGGAATCCAAGGTGCCGCCGACCATCGAGAGGAAGAACCGTGAGAGATACATCTCCGTCACCGGCATAGTCGCCAAGGGCAAGGCCCTCAGCGAGGCCGTGGACGCCGTGAACGCCATAATCGCCGAGACCGACATGCCGAACACCATCAGCACGACCATCTCCGGAGACTATGAGGACCAGCAGAAGATGTTCAAGAACCTCGGAGTGCTGATGCTGCTCATCCTGATATTGGTCTATATGGTCATGGCCTCCCAGTTCGAGTCCTTCATGAGCCCGTTTGTCATCATGTTCTCGGTGCCGTTCGCGTTCGTGGGAGTGTTCCTGGGACTGTGGATCACGGGCACGGCGCTCGGAGTCATGGCCCTGATAGGTATCATAATCCTGCTGGGTATAGTGGTGAAGAATGGTATCGTGCTGATAGACTACACTATACTTATGCGAGAGAGAGGCAAGTCGGTGCTTGAGGCGACCGTGATCGCCGCCAGAAGCCGTCTGCGTCCTATCCTCATGACCACCCTCACCACCGTGCTCGGTATGGTGCCTATGGCAGTGGGCAACGGAGAAGGCGCCGAGATGTGGCAGTCGCTGGGAGTCACCGTGGCATGGGGTCTTTCCATCTCGACCCTGGTCACCCTAGTCCTCATCCCGACCATCTATTGTGTCTTTGCAACCCGCCAGGAGAAGCGCAGACAGCAGAAAAAGGCGCAGATCAAGGCCGCATAAAACCAGAAAGAAATGAAAGCGATATTTGTATCATACAATCAGGCATATGCCAACGAGATCATCGAGATTCTGGACAATCACGACCAGAGGGGATTCACCTCATGGGAGAACATCCAGGGCAGAGGCCACGCCGAAGGGGAGCCGCACTACGGCGACCACGCATGGCCCACGATGAACAACGCCATCCTGACAATGGTGCCGGACGAGCTGGCTCCTGCCATCATGTCCGACCTTCATGCCAAGGATGAGGCCTATCCCGACCTGGGACTCCGCGCATTCATGTGGAACATCGAATCCATGGTGTAGGGCCCGTATTTTGCAGTGAAAACCGGATGCCTTGCGAGGCGGGGAGCATTCCCCGTCCAGCGGGGCGTCCGTTTTCGATTTTTATAACCTAAATTTGCATACTATGGTAAAGGTAGCTACAAACGGCAATTTCAGCGAGATAATTTCATCCGGACATCCAGTGCTCGTGGATTTCTGGGCCACATGGTGCGGCCCCTGCCGCGCCCTTTCGCCGACGGTGGACGAGGTGGCCTCGGAATATGAGGGCAGGGTCGATGTCGTCAAGTGCAACGTGGACGACTGCGACGAGGTCGCAGGGGAGTACCGCGTCATGAGCATCCCCACCCTGCTTTATTTCAAGGACGGCAAGCTCGTGGACAAGAGCGTGGGCCTCGTTCCCAAGGATGACATAGTCTCCAGACTTTCCAAGATTCTTTAAAACAGCGCACAGATATGAAATTTCTTAAGACAGCAGTCGCCGCATTCGCCCTCGCCCTCTGCG
>CAVIVH010000033.1:2583-9955 GCA_963646185.1 bacterium
GCACAGAACATAGGCACGACCCGCTGGGGCATAATCGGAGGTTTCACCTCCTCCAGCGCCGACGCCAACATCTTCAAGGCCGAGTCCTACTCGCTCTATCATGCCGGACTCACCTTCCAGCTGCCGCTCATCGCCGGATTCTCGATCCAGCCTTCCGTCACCTATCAGATGAAGGGAGCCAAGCTGGATGTGGCCGCAGGCGACATAACCACAGGCATCAATGCGCTTGACACCAAGGTCGGATATCTCGAAATCCCCGTGCAGGTGCAGTGGGGACCGGACCTCATCCTGTTCAGGCCCTATCTCATGGCAGAGCCTTTCGTGGGTTTCGCCCTCAATTCCAAGACGGTTTCGGCCGGCATGAAGGAGACCAGCCTGGCCAAGGCCGCCCTCAACAAGATGGAGTATGGCCTCGGACTCGGCGGAGGTGTCGAGATCTGGAGGCTCCAGGTTTCCGCCCGCTACTACTGGAACTTCGGCTCGCTCTGTGACAGCGACGGCAGCGTGAACCCCATAGGCCAGGAAGTCCGTACCGCTTTCAAGAACGGCAAGAACTTCAACGGATTCTCCCTTTCCGCGGCATTATTCTTCTAGCAGATGACCCTCTCCACTGTCTCCGGCTATCTTGAGCCCTCGCTGGACAAGGTCAGGGAAATGATTTCCGATTCGCTGCGCAGCGACATCAGCCTTCTCAACGCCACCAACGACTCGCTTCTCGCCCATCCCGGCAAGATGATGAGGCCCATGCTGGCTCTCCTCTGCGCGAGGGTCTGCTCGGGCGGGCGTCTGACGACCGATACCTACCGCTGCGCCGCCGCGTCCCAGCTGCTCCACACCGCGACCCTTCTTCATGACGACGTCGCCGATGACGGGCAGAGCCGCCGCGGCGAGCCCACCGTTCTGCATATGCTCGGCGGGCGGGCGTCCGTGCTGCTCGGAGACTACTGGCTGGAGAAGGCCATGGACAGGATCCTGGACTCCGACCGCCACCGCGAGGAGGCTATCCGGCTTTTCGCCGCCACTCTGGGCCATCTGGCCGACGGCGAGATGCTGCAGCTGCAGAAGGCCTCGACGGGCGACACCACCGAGGCGGACTATTACAGGATAATCTACTGCAAGACGGCTTCGCTGTTCGAGAGCTCGGCGGTTTCCGGCGCCCTCTCGGTCAATGCCTCTGGGGAGAGCGTCACGGCGGTCCGGAGCTATGCGAAATATCTCGGACTGGCCTTCCAGATAAAGGACGACCTGTTTGACTATGAGCCCGGCGCACAGGTGGGCAAGCCTGTGGGTCAGGACCTTATGGAACAGAAGATAACCCTTCCCCTGCTTGGCGCCCTTGCCAACGCTCCGGAGGACGAGGCCGCCGCAGTCCGCCGGAAGGTCGTGAAGATCGGCGAGGACCCGTCCCTGAGGGAGGAAATCGTGGACTTCGTGGGCCGCTACAAGGGCATGGACTATGCTGAGGCCAGGCTTTTCGACCATGTGGACAGGGCCATATCCTTCCTGTCCATATTCCCAGAGGGCAAGGACCGCGACTGTCTTGAGGCTCTCGCCCGGATTTCGGCCGAAAGAAAGCTTTAGCCGATGTGGAAGTTCTCCGAAATACCCGGCAATGAGGCCGTGAAGAAGGCGTTGCGCGGAATGGTGGACAGCGGCAGGATACCCCAGGCCATGATGCTCTATGAGAATGACGGTTGCGGGGCGCTCGCCCTTGTCATGGCTTTCCTGCAGTACCTCAACTGCGGCGGACGCTCCGGCGGAGAACCGTGCTGCGGCTGCCCTTCGTGCAGCCAGCACGCCAAGCTTATCTATCCCGACGAACATTTCACCTTCCCCGTGACCTCCGGCAACAAAGTGTCGGGAGAGGCCAGGAACCTCACCTGCGACATGTTTTCCGAATACTGGAGAGGGCTGGCGCTGTCCAATCCCTGGTTTCTCGAAAGCGACCTCTCCGAGGCTCTCGGCTTCGAGAAGAAGCGCGGACAGATTCTCAAGGCCGAAGGCTTCTCGATACTCCGCCAGCTGTCCCTGTCGTCCCTCTCGGACGGCTACAGGAGCGTGGTGATGTATCTTCCGGAGCTGATGAACGCCGAGACCGCCAACATGCTGCTCAAGGCCATCGAGGAGCCGGACGAGAAGACGGTGTTCATTCTCATAACCCATGCGCCCGAGAAGGTCCTTCCCACGATATCTTCCCGCTGCCAGGGGCTGAGAGTGCTGCCGCTGTCCGCCGGCGAGGTCGCCGAAGTGCTGGAGAAGCGGTTCGATATGGAACATGACGACGCGGTCCGGGCAGCAGCCATTTCCGGCGGAAGTCCGGGGCTGGCCCTGAGGGAGGTTTCGGAGCGGGACGACATTTCGCTGATCCGCGACCTGCTGCGCGGCCTCATGGAGGCTCTCGTGGCCAGGAATCTGGCCGCTTGTCTCGATGCATCCGAAAAGATTGCAGGCATCGAATCGCGTGAAAAACAGAAACTTTTCTGTAACTTCGCAGGAGAGCTGTTCAGAAATCTGTTCCTGATGCAGTGCGGGATGGAAGATATGGTCTCCGTCTCTCCAGAGGAAAAGGAATTCATCCGGAAAATCGCCCCGAAGTGCAGTGCGAATTTCTGCCGGAAAGGGCTGAAGGCGCTTGACCATGCGTCCCTCATGCTTGGGAGGAACGTCTCCCAGAGAATGATATTCGCCAATCTGACGAACCGGCTTTATCAGTCCGTTGCGGGCTGACCGGCGTTGCGGGCATTTCTGAAAACAGCTTCCAAATTGCCCATATATGGAAAATGAAAATATAAAATATGACTGTTCGCGAGGCTGCGTGATATCCAAGGCCCCGGACGGAGACGTGACCTGCACCTACAGGGCCGGCTGCTGCAAGCTGATGGACTCCGACTGGCTCAACGGCGTGGAGCAGGAGCAGCTCTCGGACATATTCGAAGTGCGGTTCAAGAACACCCGCAAGGGGTTCTACCGCAACGATTCCGGTCAGAGCATCCGCATAGGCGACATTGTCGTGGTGGAGGCCCACAGCGGCCATGACCTGGGGATAGTCACTCTAGGCGGCTCCGTGATAGCGCGCCAGATGAAGTGCAAGGGAGTCTGGCCAGACGGCGAATTCAGGAGAATCTACCGCAAGGCCCGCCCGTTCGACATCGAGAACTGGCAGAACGCCATAGCCAGGGAGCAGGACACGATGATCCGCGCCCGGCAGATAGCCGCAGAAATGGGTCTTGAGATGAAGATCGGCGACGTGGAGTTCCAGGGTGACGGGACCAAGGCGATATTCTATTACATAGCCGACGGCAGGGTGGATTTCCGCCAGCTCATCAAGGTCTTTGCCGAGGAGTTCCACATCCGCATAGAAATGAAGCAGATCGGCGCCCGCCAGGAGGCCGGACTCATCGGCGGCATAGGCGTATGCGGCAGGGAGCTGTGCTGCGCCAACTACATCACCAACTTCAAGTCCATCACCACGTCGGCGGCGCGCTGCCAGGACCTTTCGCTCAATCCCCAGAAGCTCGCGGGGCAGTGCGGCAAGCTCAAATGCTGCCTGAACTATGAGGTCGCCGTCTATATGGACGCCCGTTCGCATATTCCCAAGGTGAGCGAGCCGCTCGAGTTCCAGGATGGCCTGGCCTATCTGGTCAAGACCGACATCCTCCGCGGAATCATGTACTTCTCCTATGAGAAGAACTCCATAGCGAACACCTATCCCCTTGACGCAGAATCGGTCAGAGAGATAATCCGTATGAACCGCAACGGCGAGAAGCCCGAGTCCCTGAAGGAGGAGCCGGAATCCGAGACTCCGGAGTTCCGCACGGCTGTGGGCGATGACAGCATCACCCGGTTCGACAACCTTCCCAAGAAGAAGAAAAAGAAGAAAAACGGCGGCCAGCAGGGCGGAAAACGCGGCGGACGCCAGAATAATCCGCAGAATGGGACACGACAAGCTTAGAAAGTTCCGCGAGAACGAGACTTTCCGCTGTCTCCTGCAGCCCGGCACGGCCTCGCTTCTGGCCCATCCGGAGGAGGGCGGTTTCGCGCTGAGCCATCATCCCGTGCGCGGAAAGTGGAACGGGGAGATGTTTGCATCGGCTCAGCCCATAGTCCTTGAGCTCGGCTGCGGCAAGGGGGAATATACCATAGACCTGGCCCTCAGAAGACCGGACGTCAATTATATCGGTGTGGACATCAAGGGCGCGCGGCTCTGGAAGGGTGCCAAGTTCGCCGAAGAACACGGCCTGCCGAACGCCGCCTTCCTCAGGACGAGGATAGAGTTCATCGAGGCCTTCTTCGCTCCGGGCGAGGTGTCCGAGATATGGCTTACCTTCTCCGACCCCCAGATAAAGAAAGAGAACAACCGCCTCACCAGTCCGGGATTTCTCGCGCGCTACCGCAATTTCCTGAAACCCGGCGGAATCGTCCATCTCAAGACCGACAGCCGATTCCTGCACGAATACAGCAAGGCCGTGGCCGAAGAGAACGGTCTGGAAATCCTGGCCTGCACCGAGGATCTCTACGGCAGGGGAGAGGAGGATATGGAAAAGAGCGCTCTCGCCTCGGTCTGCGGCGGGGACGCAGTCCGGTCGCTTTTCGAGGTGCGGACTTTCTATGAAAAGATGTTTCTGGCCAAAGGCCTCAAGATCACCTATCTGTCGTTCAGGATAGACCATGAGGGAGACTATCTCAGCCCCTCGTCCTTCGACAACGACTACTGGCGGGCCTGGGACAAGGAATCCGGGTCCACCCAGTGAATCACCTTCCCGTCCCGCTCCATTCCGCGGAACCAGGTCATCTGCCTTTTGGCGAACTGATGGATGGCGTTGCCCAGCAGCGTCTTCATCTCGGCGAGGCTCAGCACTCCGAGCACATACTGGGTCACGAACTTGTATTCCAGACCGTAATAGATCAGGTCCTGCGTGCGCAAGCCCTTGTCCAGCAAGCCTCTGATTTCATCGGCCATGCCCTCTTCCATCCTTTCGTCCAGCCTGCGGTCGATTCTCGCGACCCTGTCTTCGCGCGACACGAGGGTCCCTATGAAATACACCTTCTTGGGCAGGGCGGAGCTCCTCTGCACCGGATGCTCCCTCTCATAGAGGGCGACTTCCAGAGCGCGGATTACCCTCCGCTTCGACTCCAGCACCCCGGCCTCCGTTCCGGGCCTCATGCGGAGCAGCTCATTCCTCAGCGCGTCGGCGTCCTCGGCTTCCAGCCTTTCCCTCAGTTCCGGGTCCGGCGGTACGTTGGGCAGGGCATAGCCGCAAGTGGCCGCCTCGATGTAAAGTCCTGAACCTCCGCACAGTACGGGGATGCCCCCGCGCGAGCGGACATCGGTCCAGGCCGCCTCGAAGTCTTTCTGGTAGTCATAGATGCTGTAACGGTCGCCGGCATCGGCTATGTCGATGAGGTGGAAGGGAATCCCGCCATATTCGTCCAGATCCTTGCCGGTTCCCAGGTCCATGCCCCGATAGACCTGGCGCGAGTCGGCGGACAGGATCTCCGCCCCGGCGCTTCCGGGCTTTCTGCCGGGGACCTCCTTCAGAAGGGAGTTCAGCTTCCGGCACAGGGCCACGGCATAGCGGGTCTTGCCCGAAGCGGTCGGCCCCAGCACGCAGATGAGGTCTATGCTCCCGTCCAGATACTGTCCGAGAACCTGTCTTATGTCTATATTTTCCGCCTCCGGAAGCTCCGCCGGCGGCGGCACTCCGGGTCCGGGAATGTTTTCCATGGTGTCCTGTCTGTTTTCCGTCACCCCGCCAAGGTACGAAATTCTTGTCAAAAATGGCTATATTTGCCGCTCAGCGAAATCAGCGGACTATGCCGAAAGCGAAGAGTAAAATACAGATATCCAACCGCAGGGCCTCCTTTGACTATGAGTTTCTGGAGACCTACACCGCGGGCATCGTGCTGTCCGGGACGGAAATCAAGTCCATCCGGGCGGGCAAGGCGTCCCTGACCGAGTCCTTCTGCTATTTCGACTCCGCCGGCCAGCTCTATGTCAAGGGCATGAACGTGGCCCAGTATTTCTGGGGCTCATGGGGCCAGCACGAGCAGACCCGCGACCGCAAGCTCCTGCTCACGAAAAAGGAGCTCAGGCATCTGGGCCAGTCGGTCAAGATAAAGGGCCTGACCATAGTCGCAATCAGACTCTTCATCGCCGACAACGGCTATGCCAAGCTGCTGATAGCGCTTGCCAAAGGCAAGAAGGTCTATGACAAGCGCCAGACTATCAAGGAGAAAGATCTCCGCCGCGAAATGCAGCGCGGCGAATAGCCTATAGTCCGAACTTTTCTCTGACAAGCTCCACGCAGTCGAGCTTCTCCCAGCCGAAGAACTGCACTTCCTTCTCCACTTCCTTTCCTCCGCGGATGAGTTTCATCTTCTGCGTGTAGGGCTTTCTGCCCATATGGCCATAGGCCGCGGTGGGCTCGTAGATGGGGTTTTTCAGCTGGAACTTCTCGATTATGGAGGCCGGTCTCAGGTCGAATGTATCGGCTATCTTGCCGGCTATCAGTATGTCGGGGGTCGTGTGCGCCGCAGAAGCGGCCTCGCGCACCTTTTCGCAGGCAGTGCCGCGGGTGTCCACATAGATGCTCACGGGCTCGGCCACTCCGATGGCATAGGAAAGCTGCACCAGCATCTCCCCGGCCACACCGGCCGCGACCATATTCTTGGCTATGTGTCTTGCGGCATAGGCCGCTGAACGGTCCACTTTCGAGGGGTCTTTGCCCGAGAAGGCTCCGCCGCCGTGCGCGCCCTTTCCGCCATAGGTGTCCACTATTATCTTCCTGCCGGTGAGTCCGGTGTCTCCGGCGGGGCCGCCGATGACGAATTTTCCGGTCGGGTTCACCATCAGGATGAGGTTTTCGTCAAACATTGCGGCCACATTGGCGGGGAGAGTCTCCTTCACCCTGGGCAGCAGCACTTTGCGCACGTCGTTCTCGATTTTCTCGTGCATGGCCTCGTCCACTTCCTTCTGGCCGTATTTTTCCACGGCGGCGGCATAGTCCATCTTGCCGAGACATCCGGCCAGGAACTCGTCGTGCTGGGTGGAGACCACCACGGTGTGGATTCTCACGGGACGGCACGTCTCGCTGTCATATTCCACGGTGTACTGGCACTTTGCGTCCGGCCTCAGATAGGGCATGAGCTCGGGGCTGTGGCGCCTGATGTCCGCAAGCACCTGCAATGTCTTGTGGGCCAGCGCGATGGGCAGAGGCATATATTCCTCGGTGTCCCCGCAGGCATAGCCGAACATCATTCCCTGGTCTCCGGCGCCCTGGTCCTCCGGCTTCTCGCGGACCACGCCCCTGTTGATGTCGGCGCTCTGCTCATGGATGGCCGAAAGCACTCCGCAGGAGTTGCTGTCGAACAT
>CAVIVH010000034.1:0-9795 GCA_963646185.1 bacterium
CGTTCAGATTGTCCATCAGCGGCTGCAGGAACGGGCTCATCTTGGCCTTCTGGTCACCCGGCAGGAAACCGATGTCCTGATTGCCCAGGGTGACGGTCGGCCTCGAGAGGATAATCTGGTCATAGTCCTTCTCCTGCTCCAGTGCCGAAGCCAGGGCTATCAGAGTCTTTCCGGTTCCGGCACCGCCGGTCAGCGACACCAGCTGGATCTTCCGGTTGAGGCAGGCGTCCATGGCCAGCTTCTGCTCTGTGTTGCGGGGCTTTATGCCATAGGCCTCGCGGTTGCGCACCAGCACGAGCCTGCGGCGGTCGGCGTCATAGCGCGCGGCAATCCGGGCGTCCCCGCCGCCCAGCACGAAAAGGCTGTTGGGCGCGGGCTCCTTCTTGCTCACGAGTTTCCAGTCGGCCGTGTTGTCCTTGCCGCAGGTGAGCTCCCGGACGGCATCCACGGAGGGCTCGCCGATATAGAGGACCTCCTTCTGGGAATTCTCCACCTTTTCCTCTTCCACCCTGTCGGACAGATAGTCCTGAGCCTCCATTCCGGCGGCCTTGGCCTTCATCCTGAGGTTGATGTCCTTGGTCACGAGGGCCACGAACCTGTCCGGATTGCTGTCCCTCACCCATATGGCCGTGGCCAGGATCCTGTGGTCCTGGATGTCGTCTCGGAAAAGGTCCTTCTGCGAGTCGGGGAAGGGGTGGTTGGGCTCTATCTTTATGTTGCCCAGGCCCTTGCCTATCGGGACTCCGTATTTTCCGAACATCTTCCCCTCGGTGAGCCGGTCGATGTCCCTCATGAAGCCGCGGGCGTTGTAGTTCAGCGCCTCGTTGCCCTTCTTGAACTTGTCCAGCTCCTCGATCACCGCAATCGGAATCACGATGTCGTTGTCCTGAAATTTGCGTATGGCCTTATAGTCGTGCAGGACTATGTTGGTGTCCAGGACGAAGATCTTGGGCTTTTTGGTCTTCGCGTTTGTGCCCGGAACGTTTGCGTATATAGGCATATGTGAGAAATTTGTTTCAGTGTTTCGGACCGGCCGCCGGCGTCAGTCCTCCCCCTCGGCCGCCTGGTTTCCGATGAGGGCGTCGAGGATGTGGTTCAGGCCGGAGCTGTCGGAAGTGGAGACTGAGACCCTGCCCTTTCCGGAAACGGTCCTGCCCAGAGGGTAATAGGCCACGTCCTGGAGCAGAAGCTCGGCGTCGAGATAGTCGAAATCGTCGTCGGAAATCTCCGCGACCGCTCCCGGAGTCTCGGAAAACAGAATCTGGACCGGGGTGCAGCCGCCATATGACTTCAGCAGGCCGCCCAGCTCGACATTCAGGTCCATGCCTTCGGGTATCATCCTCGTCAGCGCCGCGATGAGGCCGCCTTCCGAGATGCCGGTGCCGGCCCGGATTATGCCGTCCTCCGCGAGCTCGCGGACAACTTCGTAGCAGTCAAGGAAATAGTCGCAGTCATAAATTTCCGGGGCGCTGCCGCACGAGATGTCGGTGGCCTGCGAGAGGGCCGAGCCTCCGAGAGCGGGCGGGCAGGTGTCGAAGGGAATGTAGATGATCCATCCGCCCGGCTCGCCGGCGATTTTCTCCGGACACTTGCGGCTTCTGCCCATGCGCGGCTTTTCGGTCCTGAAGGGCAGCTCCGCGAAAAAGGTCTCCTCCCCGGCAGGGTCTTCATCCTCTCCGGCCTCCGTCGCGGGCGACTCTTCCGACAGCGTCACCCTGAATGCAATCTCGGAGCGTGAGGATTCTTCGGCGGAATAGGCCTTCATCGGGATTCCCAGTCCGTCCAGGCTGTCGCATGCCGCCTCGACCGAGGCATAGAACCCGGCGGCCCCGCCCACAGGGGCGAGATTCCACTTCCACTGCGCCGAGACGGCCAGGTCACCCAGCCTGAAATGGCCTGAGCGCCAGAGCGATGCGGTGAGGGCGGAGGCCAGTCTGCTCCTGGTCCATGCGCCGCTGAAGGACGGCGGGACCTGGGCTCTGCCCATGGAAAGGACGGCGGCCAGATACTCCCCGTATCGGGAAAGTACGGGCTCCGCGCTGCCGGGAGAGGGGTCCAGGGTTTCGTCCACGATCGTGGGACGGGACGGTGAGCCTTCCGCCTGCGGTTCTCTTCCGCAGGCGGATTCCAGCATTTCGAAGGGGGTCGCCTCTTCCGGAAGTCCGTCGATGATGTATTGGGATTCCAAAATCCGGGTATAGTCCTTGTCAGTCATCATTGTGTAAAAATAAGTAAATTTGATGAAAAGACAGCAATTCCATATGGCAGAAAAGTTTTCCCCGGAAAGATATGAAGAAGAGGTCAGAGCCCTGTTCCTGAGGTTCCCTTCGGTGCAGAATGTTCCGTTCAACGAGGCCTACAAGCCCGGTCTCGGGCATATGCTCAGCTTCTGCGAGATTCTGGGACATCCCGAAAGGGCGTTCAGGGCGGTGCATGTGGCCGGGACCAACGGCAAGGGCTCGGTGTCCAACATGCTGGCGGCGGCCATCTCGGCCCACGGCAACCCCACCGGACTCTTCACTTCACCACACATCCTGGACTTCAGGGAGAGGATGAGAATATCGGACGGCAACGGGCCGGCGCGCCTGATCCCCGAGGAATATGTCTATGATTTCATACTGAAATATAAAAAGGACTTCGAGGCCCTCTCGCTGTCCTTTTTCGAGATAACCACCGGCATGGCCTTCAGATGGTTCGCCGACGCGGGCTGCACCCATGCCGTGGTCGAGGTGGGCCTCGGGGGCAGGCTGGACAGCACCAATGTCCTGACTCCGGAACTGTCGGTGATCACGTCCATAGGCCTGGACCACTGCGACATGCTCGGCCACACGCTGGCCGCCATAGCGGGGGAGAAGGCCGGAATAATCAAGCAGGGCGTCCCGGTCGTGATAGGGGAGAGCAACCCCGAAACGCGTCCGGTTTTCGTCACCGCCGCCGGGAAATGCGGCAGCCGCACAGTCTTCGCGGAAGAGACTGAGCCTTCGCTCTGGAAGGACGCCGCCGGAATGGAGGAGACGATGGACCTGCGCGGCCTGTACCAGAGGAAAAACCTCAGGACCGCGGCCGCCGCGCTGGATGTGCTGGGGCTGGCGGACAAGGTGTCGGAAGACGCCATGGAGCACACCGCCGGGAGGATGGGCTTCCGTGGAAGATGGGAAAAACTCAATGACAAGCCTCTGGTAATCTGTGATATAGGTCATAATGCCCATGCTCTTAAGAATAATTTCGCCCAGCTGGAGGAAATGATGGCCTCCGGGCGTTATGATTCGCTGACCATCGTATATTCCGTGATGGCGGACAAGGACTTCGACTCCATAATGCCGCTGATGCCGAAGGAGGCTGTCTGGCATTTCGCCGCTCCGTCCACCCGCCGCGCCATGCCCGCGGAGCAGATAAGGGACCGCTATGCCGGCTGGCTGACTTCGCGCGGGGAAAGCGCCGCCGGGCTGCAGGTCTATGCGTCGGTCCGCGATGCCGTCGAAGACGCCCTGCGCAAGGTTTCGGCCCGGGGGCTCATTTACATAGGAGGGAGCACCTTCGCCGTTTCGGAGGCCCTGCCCGTATTTGACAACAGGTAAACTAAGCCCTCCGGACCATTTCAAAAAGGATTTTCGACATGAACATAAAACTCAAGACTGTCATGACCATTCTGGGAACTTCGGCCCTGCTTCTTGCAGGCAGCCTTTTCGCTCGCAGGAGCGACCTTTCCGCCGGCGGAGCCACCGACGCCGATGACCATGAGCTGGTGGAGCTGTGGAAACAGTATCGCGCCACCGAGTCGAAGGACCGGCCGGCCGTGCAGTCCGAAATCCTGCGGAGCATCATCTCCGAGGCTTCGAAGGCCCGGCTCTCATGGGATTTCTATGACGCATGGCAAAAATATGCCGAGGTCCGCACCGATGTGAACTGGAAGGAGCGGGACTCGGTGGAAAGAGCTTTCGGGAAGGCTGTGGACGGGTTCGGCTCGCCGGTGGTCTCGCTGCAGCACAGATATAGAAAATATTATGGCGGCTCCGACCGCTTCAAGGCTTTCGTGGCGGAGAACAGGGAAGGCCTCGAGGCCGGAAAATCCGTCGCGTTCTATCGCCACAGCTCCGTAGCCGACGGGCTGGGCGGATGTCTGCCCGAGTATATGGGCAATGACTATGAGTACGCCCTGTGGCTGGAGGGGGCCTATGACAGCCTGGTTGCATATCCTTATCCATCAGGCGCATACGCCGAATATCTGCTGGCTAGGGATGCCTCTGGGGACGATGTGCGGAAAAAGATGCTCGGCGCAGTTGCGGAAAAATACGGCGGCAAGGCTGTGGGAATGTATGCGGAGGGCGACCTGCTGTCGATGAAGTTTGCTGACGCCGCGGGTGGGGACAGGACGGAAAGTTACTATAAGGAGCTGTATTCCAGGTGCCGGGACTTCGAGAAAAGGAGGACAGCCCTCAGGGACGGCGAACGGGATATGGTCAGGAATTATACGGAGGTCAGGGATGTCATCAAGAGCCTGACAGAGGCAGGAAGCTGGATTTCCTGCAGCGGGGACACCGTCAGGGTGGGCCTGAGGAATCTTTCCGGGGCTGACGTGTCTCTGTTCAGGGATTCGGACCGGAAGAAGCCGATATGGACGGCCCGCCTCGACAATCCGGCGAAGAGCTTTTATGTCTATGACACGCTGTCCGCGCTACTGCCGCTCCTGGATGACGGCGACTACATGCTGGAGACTTCCTGCGGCGTGAAGAATGCGGATTCTTCCTGCGGCCTGTCCCGGTACACCGTTTCGCTGGCGCTCAGGAGAACGGCTTCGGGCTATGAGTTCTATGCCGCCGATGCCGAAAGCGGACGTCCGCTCGGCATGACGGACCTTGTGCTGAAGAAGAACGGCTCCGAGCTGGCTTCGGTGAAGGATCTGGCTCTCGGGGAGGGCTTCAATCCTCTGCCCGCTGAGCTGGCTGAAAAAACAGGCGGCGACAATCCGCGCCGTTACACCCTGGAATGCGCCCTGAAGGGCGATGACGGCGCGACGAGGCGCAGCCGGCCCCTGAGCATATGGAACAGGGTCTATGGCGGGGGAAGCGGTTCTGCGACTTCCGAGTCATGCCTGCTCTGTCTGGACCGCGCCGCGTTCAATCCCGGCGACACTGTCCGGTTCAAGGGCATATTCTACAGAGAGAGCCTCCGCGGCGGACTTTCGGCATTTAATAAAGGAGTGGCGAATGCCGTGCTGAGGGATTCCGAGGGCAATGAGATAGACAGCATTAAACTGGCTATAAATGAGTTCGGCTCGGTGGCCGGAGAATTCGGCATCCCCAGGGGCCTCAGGAACGGAATGTTCTCCATCAGCCTGACTTCGGGCACCGCACATGGGTCGGAGAACTTCAGGGTGGACGAGTTCGTGCTCCCGACCTTTGAGATAAGCTTCGACGAGAGCGACAGGCTATGGCTGTCCGGGGACACGGTGAGGGTGACCGGGCGCATAAGCGCATATTCCGGACACAGTCTTGCCGGTGCGTCGGTGAGATATAAGGTCACTTCGTGGGGGCGCGAGGTCATAGCCGAGGGCGGACTGGCTGCCGGGCCTGACGGAAGCTTTGCGGTGGAATTCCCCTCCGAGCCGGAGCACTATGGCTACAGCACGTACAATGTGGAGGTTTCCGTGACTGACGCCACCGGAGAGACGCTTTCTGCTTCGGACTATGTCAGGGTGGGGAACTTCATTTCCATAGACGCCGATCTGGTCAATTCCGCCGGCGGGCAGTATGAGACGCTGTCCCGGGACGTGGCCGGTTCCTGGTACGGAAGAAACCGGATTCTCAGGGACGATGTCGCCGCCGTGACCCTTTCGGTGCGGAACGATGACGGGAAAAATGTGCCCATAGACCTGAAATATGAGCTGAAGGACAGGGACGGGACTGTTGTGGGAAGCGGCGTTTCGGCGTCCGGCGACACTCTCCGTCTGGACCTGTCCGGCAGGCCCCAGGGACTTTTCAGGCTGACGGTTTCCGCTTCGGCCGGCAAGGCGGACGGGCGCAAGGTGACGGCGGAGACGTCTATGACCATACTCAGGCTGCCGGACGGCGCGGAGACTCTCGATGTGCCTCTTAAGAATTGCTTCAGGGTGATCTCGGAGGAGGTGGCAGCCGGCGATGACATCGGGGCTGTGCTCGGCGCCTCGGACGGGAAGCCGGTCTGGGCCGTGGTCGGACTTTTTGGGGAGAACCGGACGCTGCTGGAGAAGCGGACCGTGCTGCTGTCGGGAAAGGCCGGAGAGAAGGGCTCGCTGGAGCATCTGCGTTTTGTCTATAAGGATTCCTATCCCGATGATGTTTTTCTCAGTGTGTTCTATTTCAAGGATTTCGGCGAGCAGGAGTTTACTTCGCACATCCGCCGCAGCAGGGAGGTGAAGCCTCTGCCGCTCGCGTGGGAGCGCTTCGAGGACATGACCGTGCCCGGGCATGGATATGAGTTTGTTCTGAGGACGGAGCCGGGCTCGGAGCTTCTGGCCGCCGTCTATGACAGGAGTGCCGATGCCATAAGCCCGAATTCCTGGAGCGTCGTCCGGCCGCGGACCTTCTCTGTGGCCGATGTGCATGTGATTTCGGTCTGCGGAAGCGTCAGTGCCGATGCCTATATTCCTTCGGCCTATATGCGGGGCGGAGCGAGCCGGAAGCTGGGAATGGTGAGTCTCACCATGGCTGACGTGGCGGCGAATGCCGGGGAGGCTGTAGCGTATGAGGAAGTCGCCCCGGCGGCAGCTTCGGCAGCGGAGGATGAAAGCTCTGAGGACAAGGTGGCGGTGAGGGATGTGTTTGCCGGGACTCTGGCCTTCGAGCCTTTCCTGAGGCCTGACGGGTCGGGCAGAGCCGTGCTGAATTTCTCCACTTCGGGAAAGCTCTCCACCTACCGGGTGCTTGTGCTGGCTCATGACAAGGCTATGCGCAACACGTTGCTGTCCGGGGAGATGGTGGTGACCCTTCCGGTGAAGGTGTCGCTTGTGCAGCCTCAGTTCCTGAGGGTGGGCGACAGCTACAGGGCCGCGGTGTCGCTGGCTTCGTCTTCTGCCGCTGCCGTTTCCGGAACCCTGTCGCTCTTTCAGTATGACGGGAAGGATTATAAGGATGCCGCGCCCGTGAAGTCTTCTTCCGTGAGGCTGTCGGTGCCCGCCGGCGGGATGGTCTCGCATTCGTTTGAGGTGGATGTGCCCTCCGCTCCCGGTGACATGGGGCTCAAGGCCGTGTTCGTGCCCGACGGCGGAGACCTTTCTGTTTCTGACGCGGTGTTCGTGTCTGTGCCGGTGCTGGGCGACACTCAGGTTCTCACGGAGTCGCATTCGGCGGTGGTCCTTCCGGGCGCGGACAGGGAGGTGGTGCTGGAGAAGCTGCGCGGGGAGTTCGTGAATGTGAGCGCCGCCGGTGCGGAATATAAGGATATATCCATTCTGGACATGGTCCGCGCCGCGCTGCCTTTTTCTGCCGAGCCGGGCAGGGAGGATGCGTTGTCTCTCTCTGAAGCGCTCTATGTCAGGAAGATGGCTGAAAGTCTCGGCGTATCTCTGGAGAAGAAACTTTCTGATGATGAGCTTGTGCGCAGACTTATGGCCTGCCGCAATGCCGACGGAGGTTTCGGCTGGTTTGAGGGGATGAATTCTTCGCCGATGGTCACTGCCGTGCTGCTGGAGCGTTTCGCCGCCCTGCGCGACGCCGGTCTCATGACCATGGATGCGGCGGCTTCTGTCAAGTATCTGGATGACAGTTTCTTCGATGTGGACAGGCCGTTCTGGTGCGGCGGCATATCGACGGACCAGTATCTTCTTGTCCGCTCGCTTTATTGCGGTAATGAGTTCAGGCCTTCGCTTTCCGGACGTGAGTCTGAGAAGAGGATGAAGGAGTTCAGGAAATATGTCAGGGACTATCTGGTCCCGGCCGGCGACAGGGGACTCAAGGGGGGAATTCTCGCCAAAGCCCGGAGGCTCAGGACTTTGTCCGGCCTGCTGTCTTCGGAGGACGGCATCGCTCTGGCCAAGGGCTGGGGAGTTTCGTTCAGCTCTCGCGAGAGGATTTTCCGCTCGCTGGAGGAGGATGTGGCCTCTCTGCTCGAATATATGGTGGAGCACAGGGACGGCGGCGTGTATTGCCCCAATGCGGTGATGCCGTTCCGCGGACTGCTTGAGAGCGAGGCTTATGCCCACAGTCTTCTGTGCAATCTGTTTTCTGCCTATGCTGACGGGTTCAGAGGCGCCGTGTCCGTGTCGAAGGCCGCCGAGACCCGCAGGGTCGCCGACGGCATCCGGATCTGGCTTATGGTCCAGAAGGAGACTCAGAAGTGGGAGACTGATCCGGCCTATGTGGACGCGATTGCCTCTGTACTGGCCGGTGGGGACGATGTGCTTGGCACTCAGGTGGTTGTGATGACGAAGAAGTATGAGAAGCCTTATGCGGAGGTCAAGGCCGCGGGCAATGGCTTTTCTGTGGAGAGGGTGTTTATGAGGGCGAAGTCTGTCCCGGATCCCGATGACACTTCGAGGGTCGTTACGGAGTATGAGCGGCTGAGCTCGGGGGACAGGCTTTGTGTGGGAGACAGGATAAGGGTGGAGTACAGGATATGGAACGGGGAGAACCGCAGTTTTGTGGCGATAAGGGCTCCGCGAGAGGCTTCGCTGAGGCCGGTGAATCAGCTTTCGGGTCTATGCGGCCTGTCGGTCAAGCCTCTGAGGGTCAGTTCGTTCTATGCGTTTGCTTCGCGTGGCTACCGCAATGTGAAGGCTTCGGCGACCGAGTTTTATTTTGATTCGTGGCCAGAGGAGGAGACCGCCCTGACGGAGGACTTTTTCGTGACTCAGGAGGGAGTGTTCACCGCGCCCGTCGTGGAGATAGAGTCGCTCTATGCGCTCCACTACCGCGCCAACTCCGCCTTCCTTCCCGCACTCCCTGTCGGCAGTGGCTCCGCCCTCATTGGCCGGCAGTAATCTGAATGTTTTTTGGCGTTCGGCTGTCTCCTCCGGAGACCTTCGCTTCGCTCATCCCGCCACCGCTGCGCGGCGGTCCCCCCGCTCATGAGGCCGCGGGCGGCCACAGGTCCCGGAGGAGACAGCCGAGCGGCTCAGAATAAGATGAAGGCGACTGATAATCACTTATCAGTCGCCTCTTGGTTAATCAGTTATGCCTCTTGACTGATTAAGCTATGAGCTAGTCCCAGCCGTTGATTTCGCCGCCGATGTCAATCTTGACCTTGGCGGGATCGCTGGTGAGAGTGATGCTGATCGTGTGCCGGACTCCGGACTTGAAGACAAATCGACTCTCCACCAGATAGGAGACATTGTTCGTGATGACCTCCACCAGAGGCTGCTTGTTCTCGAGCCTCTGAGGCACCACAATGGCGGAGAATGCGTCCGTGCCATCCCGGTGCATCGTAATCGTGGAAGCTGTGCCATAATTGTCCTTGACCACCGCACCGCTGCCCAGGTCGATGAGCGCGTCCGGGACGGTGGAGTGCAATCTGACCACCACGTCATCAGGGATGTCTCCTTCGAAATCCGGGCCCTTGACGAGCTTCACCACCAGGCGGCTCATCTTGTGGCTGAATGTGAGATTGACCACATCCGGATAGGCCACGCCCTCGGTCTCGGCCCAGAGAAAATCAGATGCCTCATAGCCGCCGGGCGCTCCACCGGTCTTCCCGGTGGACTGGTCGGCCGCGACGCTGAATGCATAGTCATCCACCGAAACCGGTTTGGCATAGGGATAATATCCATAGGGACTGCCTGAAAACATCTTAAAGATTTTTAAGGTATTGATTGATAAAGTG